>JAVLBJ010000091.1:0-6517 GCA_031581455.1 Psychroflexus sp.
AAGGTCATTTTTCTAACACCTAAGATTTGATATCCAGTATCTTAGTCGGATACAACTAATTATAAATGACTTCTCTAGAGCATTTTCCTATCGTTTTCAGAACATTTGATCTTATCCGATAAGTAGAATGATCTTTTCAACATGATCTTTTGACATAGCAAAATTCTCATTAAATTGCTGGCATGAACAAGATCTTCGGTATCGGTTTGAACAAAACAGGAACGACCTCTTTACATGAAGCTATGAAAGTGCTGGGATTTAAAAGCGTTCACTGGCAATGTAAAAAGGGGAATATCAAACATTTGATCGAAAAGAACAACGCTAACGAACAGGCATTGCTTTACGGGATCGACGGATTTGATGCCTATTTTGATTGGAATCATCCCAGGACCAACCATCTGTTTAAAAAATTGGATGAACAGTACGCTCATAGTAAGTTCATTTTGCACACCAGAAATTTAGAAGATTGGATCAATAGTCGTTACCAACATGTGCAATCTATACCTGATTTGCAAAAATGGCAACAAAAATATCCCGATAATCCCTGGTATAATTTAGATGTTGATGCCTGGAGAGAGGAATATCAGACTCATCATCAAGCAGTGAGAAATTACTTTAACGACCGTCCAGATGATTTATTGATTTTCAATGTCTTTGAAGGCGATGGCTGGGAAAAGTTATGTGACTTTTTAAATCAACCTGTGCCATCAAAGTCGTTTCCTAAAAAAAATGAGAAAACTGATCGTAAACCCTGGTTATACACCATAAAAAAGGCTTTCAAATGTTGAAAGCCTTTTGAGGATTTATTAAAATTGAATTAAATTAATTTTTATCGACAACCATGGTTGATTCTTTCCATGATTTAACAGCAGCAATTTTGTTTTCATTATAATCAATCTCTGTTAATTTACCTTCTTTCCAAAAAAACCATTTACCTATCTTATTGCCTTCATTATAATACGCAATAGCTGTTTTCTGTCCTTTTTTATTATAGGCAATCCACTGTCCGTTTGGCTTATTATTTTTTAAAAAACCTTCTTGCTGTATCAATCCATTATCATGATAGTAAATCACCTTTAATTCGTCTTTAGATTCTGTTTTTTGTACTACTTTTTCCTGGCTTAATGCTGTTATTCCAACAAGCATACATAGCAAAATAATCATTCGTCTCATGGTCTTTTGTTTATAATTAGATAACAAATATACAAATAAATTTACATATAAGACACTATTTGTTTACATTTAATTTACATTAATATTATTATATACTGAATATCAATTATATAAATAATTAAAATTACTTAGCATTATATCTTAATTTGTTTAAATCAATCAAAAATAATTAACGGATGACTTCATTTGTTTTATACTTTTGCAAAACCTAACAAAGAAGCTATGTATAGATCCCATAATAATGGTGAATTAAAGATTCAAGATGTTGATAAACAAGTTGTTCTATCAGGATGGGTCCAGCGAAAAAGAGATCAGGGTTTTATCACCTGGATCGATCTGAGAGACCGCTATGGTATTACCCAGCTGGTCGTTGATCATTCACGAACGAAAGCCGATGTGCTTGATCAGGTCAAACAATTGCATCGGGAATTCGTCATACGAGTGGGAGGAACGGTCATTGAGCGTGAATCCAAAAATCCTGAGCTCCCTACCGGTGAGATCGAGATCGATGTGCAAAAAATCGATATTCTCAATCCATCTAAAACACCGCCATTCACCTTAGAAGAAAAGACCGACGGTGGCGATGACCTGCGTCTTCAATACCGATATCTGGATCTTAGAAGAAAACCGCTACAGGATAAGATTATTTTTAGGAGTAAAGTCAATTTAGCGGTTAGAAATTATCTGGCAGATCAAGGATTTATAGATATTGAAACGCCTTATCTTATCAAATCTACACCTGAAGGTGCACGCGATTTTGTGGTACCCAGCCGGATGCACGAAGGCCAATTCTACGCATTACCTCAATCGCCACAAACCTTTAAGCAATTGCTTATGATTAGTGGATTTGAACGCTATTTCCAGATTGTAAAATGCTTCCGCGATGAAGACCTCCGTGCTGACAGACAACCAGAATTTACGCAGATCGATTGCGAAATGGCCTTTGTGGATCAAAATGATGTCTTATCGACCTTTGAAGGCTTGACCCAACATTTACTCAAAACCTTCCATGATGTGGATATTGATCAGTTTCCCGTTATGAGCTATAAGGAAGCGATACGAACTTACGGCAACGATAAACCCGACATTCGATTTGGGATGAAGTTCGCCGAGCTCAATGAAGTAGCTCAACATAAAGATTTTAAAGTGTTCAATGATGCGGAATTAGTCGTAGGAATAGCCGTGCCAGGTTGTGCTGATTACTCGAGAAAACAACTGGATGCATTGGTCAAGTGGGTTCAAAGACCTCAGGTAGGTGCAAAAGGTATGGTTTATGTGAAATGCAATCAAGATGGTAGCTTTAAATCATCTGTTGATAAATTTTATGATGAACAAGATTTCAAAGCATGGGCTGAAAAAACTGGTGCTCAACCGGGCGATCTCATTTGCATATTAAGCGGAAAAGCATCTGATACGAGAAGCCAACTCAGCGCTTTACGTATGGAAATGGCCGAACGACTGGAACTGCGTGATCCGTCTGAGTTCGCCCCGTTATGGGTGACGGATTTCCCACTTTTCGAGAAAGATGAGGAAAGCGGTCAGTTACATGCTATGCATCATCCGTTCACTTCCCCTAAGCAAGAAGATATCAACCTGCTGGAAACTGCTCCGGAGAAAGTTCGTGCCAATGCTTATGATCTAGTATTAAACGGCAATGAGATCGGTGGCGGATCTATCAGGATCCATGAAAAAGAAATGCAACAAAAAATGCTAAGCCTCTTAGGATTTTCAGAAGATGAAGCCAGGAAACAATTTGGCTTCTTAATGGATGCGTTTGAATATGGCGCGCCGCCACACGGTGGAATAGCCTTTGGTTTAGATCGATTAGTGGCTATCCTTGGCGGGCAGGAATCCATTCGTGACTTCATAGCATTCCCTAAGAACAATGCCGGTAGAGATTTGATGATAGATGCGCCATCTACAATAGATGATGAACAGCTGAAGGAATTAAGCTTAGCTATAAATCGACAGAAAAATGACTAATTAACAGAAAAACTAATTCCCACCAAGATGGGAGAAGATCAATCCTTTTATAAAAAAATCCTCATCTGGCGATATCGCAATATCAGTGATGATACTTTTTTGTTCATATTAAGTATCATAGTAGGTTTATTGGCCGGTTTAGGTTCAGTGTTGATTAAAAACCTCACCTACGTTTTTAGCCTTTTCCTAAAAAATAATATAGATAGTTATTTTAGTAAATTTTACTTTTTAACACCGGTTTTAGGCTTTTTCATGGCGATGCTGCTGTCTAAGTATGTCATAAAAAAGCAAGTAGGTCATGGAATACCTACAGCCTTAGCTTCGCTGTCTAAGCGAGAAGGTAGAATGGATTTTAAAGATATGTTCAGCTCGGTACTAACAGCACCTATTACGGTTAGTTTTGGTGGTTCCGCTGGACTTGAAGGGCCATCAGTGGCTACGGGCTCATCTATAGGATCTAATTTATCTCGACTTTTCCATATAAAAGCAAGTTCTAGAAAATTATTGCTGGTATGTGGTGCGGCTGCTTCTTTATCGGCGATATTCAAAGCGCCAATTGCTGCTATTTTGTTTGCTATAGAGGTTTTTAGCTTAGATTTTACTTTTTCATCGTTGTTACCACTTTTGTTGGCGTCAGTCTCTGCTGTTTTTACACGTTTGTTCTTTTTAAGCGAGCAATATCTTATTGATCTTCATGAGGTTGATGATTTTGATATTGGCAATCTGGGTTTCTTCATATTGTTTGGGATTCTTACTGCTTTTGTATCACTTTATTTTACCAAGGCCTATATTAGGGTAGAAGAATATTTAAAAACCATCAAAAATGATTATAAACGTACGTTACTGGCCGGGATAGGCGTTGGTATTTTAGTTTTTATAGCCCGACCGCTATATGGTGAGGGTTTTGAGTTTATGAATACGCTGATTAAAAACGATGTGAGCAGCATCATGGATGAATTCTTAGTGTTTGAATGGTTTAGCAATCAATGGGTTGTGCTGGGGTTTATTGTTTTTTTGATATTGGTTAAACCCATAGCTACTTCATTAACCTTAAATGGTGGTGGCGTAGGTGGTATTTTTGCACCCACGCTATTTTTGGGTGTTATTACTGGAAGCTTTTTCCTAAAGGTGATGAACTTAATAGGTTTTGAGCTTCCGGAGAGTAATTTTACCATGCTGGGTATGGCTGGCTTATTAGCCGGGATACTTCAGGCACCTTTAACCGCTGTTTTCCTCATCGCTGAGGTTACCGGTGGATATAATTTAATCGTGCCTTTGATGGTCATCGTTTCGATTTCCTTTTTCATTTCAAAGAAGTTTGTAGATCACAATATTTATACACGCCAATTGAAAAAGGACAATGAGCTAATCACGCACAATAAAGATCAGACCGTGTTGATGTTACTCAGATTACGCCCAATTATTGAGAAAAATTTTATATCTTTAAATCCTAAGATGACGTTTAAAGAGATGTTGCATCAGGGTGTTGCCAAGTCTAGCAGAAATCTTTTTCCAGTTGTAAATGATGATGATAAGCTAGTAGGTGTGATAACTTTAGATGATATTAGAGAATTTATGTTTGATGAACAGTCCCAAAATACCTACAAGGTAGAATACCTGATGCATCAACCACCTGATTTCATCTATTTGGAAAAAGATGATGTGCGTACTGCTATTGATAAGTTCCAAAAGAGTGGTGCCTGGAATTTACCTGTGATATCAAATGGAAGATATGCAGGGTTCATCTCTAAATCAAAACTACTGACCGCTTACCGGCAAAAACTACTTGAAGTAACAGATGAATAATGGTTAAAAAGATTTTTATAGGTTTAGCAATAATCATAGCTTGTGGTTTCATTTATGGATTTTATCTTAAATGGATAGAAAATGATCAACTTTTAGGTAACCGGGTAGTGGGTATTAGCGTTTTAGCCAGTGTCTTTATATTGATGCCTATATTTTTATATCGCCGTTGGCGCGGCAAACGTCTTCAGGATTACACCATCACTCAAGACAAAATCGATAAGATGCGAGACGATAATAAGCGTCATCGATAAATTATTTTGAAATTTAATCTGAATTTATTATGCAGACCGATTTATTTATTTAATTTTGAACAATTAAATTAATTATTATATTACATGGAAGGTACAGTTAAATTTTTCAATGAGTCCAAAGGTTATGGATTCATTACAAACGACGAAACAGGCAAAGATATCTTTGTTCACGTCACAGAACTTAATGGCGAAACTTTAAATCAAGGTGATGCTGTTGAGTACGAAGAAGCAGAAGGTAAAAAAGGTATGAACGCTACAAACGTTCAAATCTTAGATTAATAATATAGAATATTACTTAATTAATTACCCAATTAACAAACACCGCTTTTAGCGGTGTTTTTTTATGCTTATATTTTCAGTTGATCACAAAAAAAACTCACCAACAAATGTTGATGAGCTAAAATTAAAAAAAAAGAAAAAATTTACTCTTCTACGATTTCCTCTGTGTTGTCAATTAAAACCTGACCTCTATAATATAATTTATCCTCGTGCCAATGGGCGCGATGATATAGATGTGATTCTCCAGTTGTAGGATCTTTTGCTACTTGAGGAGCCTTAAGTTTCTTATGTGTTCTACGTTTATCTCTTCTTGTTGTAGAGGTTTTTCTTTTAGGATGTGCCATTATATTTTATTTATCGTTCAATAATTCTTTTAATTTATCCCATCGAGGGTCAATATCACCTTCATTCGACCTACTGTTATTCGAGGGTTTTAATTCTTCAAGTTTTTTTGTGATTTCAGTTTCCAAACTGCCATCTTCTACTTTAGGATGAATGCGTTTAACCGGTAAGGCTAAAACAACCCCTTCGTATATAAACTGATGCATGGCAATGTCATCGTCAGACCTTGGAACAATGATGAGTTTCTCATCAACTTCCTGATAACTATCTCCAAACTTTATGACAATGCTGATTTGATTATCTACCTGCTGTTGATACAGCTCTGTAGATACATCACAAGTTAAACCAACCGAACCTTTTAAATCAAAATCAAGTTCGATCATGTTTTCTTTTTTAGTTAACTCTAAATCAACTTGTACATTAGCATCATGGAAATCATTAAAATCAAAAAACTCAAAGAACGTATTTTTAATTTTATAGTGATACTGATGCTTTCCTTCTTTCAATCCAATATGTTGGATTTTATAATCTTCAAAATCAGCCATAAGCCTCAACTATAATTTGCAAATATATAAAAAAGTATATAATAATTAATTGCGATTAATGAAAAAAGATTTTAAAGTTTATGATGGGTATTAAATGGTCTTCGATGTAAAGCTAACTGTTTAATATATCAGCTTTAT
>JAVLBJ010000092.1:0-4850 GCA_031581455.1 Psychroflexus sp.
TACTGACGATGGATGTCAGCATTTACAAAACCCTGACATAATAGCTTAATATTAAGCTATTTTCTTTATTATCCATCAGAATATTTACCTTAATATTCTAATATTAATCGGGGTTTAATAGCAATGGGTCAATGCTGTAAAAAAGTTCTATACCTAAAAAGGACCATAAGGCTGGAATTCTATATACCCTATTTTTACACCAGCAAAAAATAACTTAATTTGACCAAAAATTTAGTATGAAAGACCATAAGCTTATAGTAGCGGATCAGCTTAAGCTGGAAGCGGTTCAGGTGGTAAATGATAAGGTCATGGGCGGAAAATCAGAAGCTCATGTGGAAACTCATCGTGAAGGTATCCGCTTTTACGGACAAGTGAGTTTAGTTAACAATGGCGGATTTGCTTCTTTTAGAATACCTGTTCAACCTAAGAATATCAGCGCATTTTCTGCTTTTTTGATCAAACTTAAAGGCGATGGAAGAACCTACCAGTTTAGGGTGCAGGAAGATCAACAGCAAAATCATGCTTATGTGGCTAATTTTGACACAACCGGACAGCTTCAAGCTATCAAAATAAACTTTGATCAATTAAAACCCCAGTTCAGAGGTGATGCATTAGCGCTTCCAAATTTTAATGGGAAAAGCCTATCCAGATTAGGGTTCATGATTTTACCGGGAAAAGCTGTAGATTTTGAATTATGTTTTAAAGAAATCAGCTTGATTTAAATGATCAGCGGGATCCCAAAAGCGCTGTTTAAAACGCAAAACCTGATCATTTGCCACATCTACATTTTCCTCTTCTAACAGTCGTTGCATAGCATCTGAAGTTGAAAAATGATGTTTGCCGGTAAGCACGCCGTTTCTATTTACTACTCTATGCGCCGGGACATCATCTAACTGGTGAGAGGCATTCATGGCATAACCTACGACCCTAGAACTTCGCGTTGCGCCTAAAAATCTGGCTATTGCACCATAACTGGTGACACGTCCGGCAGGAACTTCTCTTACTACGGCATAAACTTTTTCGAAAAAATCTGATTTAGCGGTCAAAACACATAGATTCTAAAGAGGGTTATAATCACCAAAAGCATCATTAAAAAACCCATAAAATAATTAGAGTATTTAGCAAAGGTTTTGGTGCGCTTTTGAATTTTCACAAATGAAATGACATAAAGATATAAAGTGGTTAAAGTGCCTAACGCTGCGCCAAGCGAAAAAAATAGAATGCTTAATCCCGAATATTCTAATTGACCTTTCGCATTAAACACAGAACTGATCACAACAAAAAACGGAATAGGGAAAACGTTTAAAGCGGCGATACCCATGCCTCGTAAGAAGCTTTTTCTGCCGGTCTTTTTTTCTATTTTGATACGTTCTTTCTGGCGATTTGCCATGATAAAAAAATAAACCATCATCAAGGCTAAAATCACCAAACCGGTTCTGAGTAAAATCTTATGAACATACGGATGGTCGAAGATATATTTAGCCATTAAAATAGCGACTAAAGCCTGAAAAAAAACAATAACAGAAGCGCCAAAAGACATAACCGTGCCATCCCACTTAGATTTTCTTACACATGTTTTAGCAACAGACATATTGACTAAACCTGGCGGGATGACACCTACAAGAGCTGCGAAAAAAGCTAAAAAAAAGAGTTTGATTTCCAGCAAAATTTAATTCAATTTAAACTTTAAATAAGTGATAGGCTTTTTATCTTCTAAAAACTTCTTCTCATAAAATGTTTGAATTTCTGTAAGCGGGCCTTTTAAATCCTCATTTTTATAGATATCCTGATGCGCATAAAGAATGTTGTCACCTAAACCGGTTAGCAAACCCTGTGTATAACCAAACATAAATTCGCTATCCGTTTTTAGATGAATGAGGCCGTCTTCTTTTAAAATGTTGCGGTATCGGTTAAGAAAATCAGGGTTGGTTAATCTATGTTTTTCCCTTTTAGGTTTGATCTGTGGATCTGGGAAAGTGATCCATATTTCATCGACTTCAGATGTTTCAAATAGGTGTTCTATGAGCTCGATTTGGGTTCTTATAAAAATGACATTCTCTAATTGATCTTCTAAAGCTGTTTTAGCACCACGCCAGAATCTTGCGCCTTTTATATCTATACCTATATAGTTATTATCCGGAAAACATTTAGCTAAGCCAACGGAATATTCACCTTTGCCGCAACCTAATTCAACGATTAAAGGGCGATTATTTTTAAAAACATCTTCACGCCATTTACCCTTAAACGTAAACTGCTCGTCAAGCAATGCATCACGACTGGGCTGAATCACGTTAGGGAATGAGTCGTTATCTTTAAATCGTTTAAGTTTATTTTTGCTTCCCATAGTTAGGTGTCCTCTTGAAACGGGTAAAATTACTTATTTTTAGCGTCTTGCAAAATTTGCCGGGTTTATGCCTAAAAAAAAAATTCTTGTTGCAGTATTAAATTAGGGATTAAAACATACTTTGTGCCGCATTTCCATAACTAAAGCACTGCAGCAAGAGGTTAATTGCTGGTTATGACTTAAAATGGTAAAATGCGTAATTGTTAAAAACAGGAACTCTCGGGTAAGAAATATTAGGAACTAAGCCATTCTAAGTACTTATTGCTAAACACTATCATTCAATTTTATGGATTTAATACATAATATAGAACGTTTTGATTTTGTAAGGAAAGTCAAATCATAAGCTAAAAAAAGAGAAAAATGGTAAATAATCAACACGATTTACATCACATTGCTTTCACCGGGTTTGATTTTAGTAAAGTTTTCAGCCTTTTTAAGCGTAAAGGAAAATTCGCTTCCCTCACCTAACTGACTGTTAACCGTAATTTTCTCCTTATGCGCTTCAATGATATGTTTCACGATAGAAAGACCTAAGCCGGAGCCACCTTCTTTTCGCGAGCCGCTTTTATCTACACGGTAAAAACGCTCAAATAACCTCTTGATGTTTTCTCTGGCTATACCTATGCCATTATCGCTTACCTTAACCAGAAGTTTTTCTTTGTTTAGTTCTTCTAAACTAATGACCGTAGCACCGTCTTTCTTGCCGTATTTAATGGAGTTGACAATAAGGTTAGTTAATAGCTGCTGTATTTTTTCTTTGTCTGCAAACACCCAAATCGGCTCCGGGTAAAAACTATCAAAGGTTAGCGTAATGTCTTTTTTTGCCGCTTTCATCTCTAAAAGGTCAAAGACGTTTTGTACGATTTCGATAAGATCAAATTCTTCCTTATAAAGAGTTAAATCGCCACTTTCAAGTTTGGTAATCATATCTAAATCGCGAACGATATAAATTAATCTATCTACGCCTTTACTGGCTCGGTTAAGGTATTTATCTCTTACTTTTTTATCTTTTAAAGCCCCATCCAGCAATGTTAGAATATAGCCCTGCACGGTAAAAAGCGGTGTTTTTAATTCATGGGAAACATTGCCCATAAATTCTTTACGATAATTTTCCCGGTCTTTTAAGGTCTCAATTTCCAGCTTTTTGTTTTGGGCAAATTTTTCTACCTCTTCCTGAAGGGTTGTCATATCAGTGGTTACATTTTCTTTGCTCACGGTTGTTGCGTCTAATAAAGAAACCCTGTCATATATAGATTTCACACGGCGATAAATAAAATGCTCTACACGCTGCTGAATGACAATAAAACTTATGATATAGCTGCTCACAAATCCAATCGTGATGATCCACCAGGTGATATCTTTTGTCAGAGACAACAGCACCACTAAAACAATAGTAAAAAGGAAACTGATTAAAAAGGAGGTTTTATAGGCAAACTTATATGTCTTTTTTATCTTTTTATCGGTCATTAAACTACAAACTTATAACCTACGCCTTTTACGGTTTTAAAACGCTCGTTTCCTATTTTTTCTCTCAATTTTCTAACGTGAACATCTATGGTTCTTCCGCCTACAACCACTTCGTTACCCCAAACGGTATTTAATATGTCTTCTCTTTTAAAGACTTTAGCCGGTTCTGAAGTTAATAAAGAAAGCAACTCAAACTCTTTTCTGGGAAGTGGAATCTCTTTATTTTTTAAGGTCACTTTATATTCATCTTTATTGATAATCAAATCACCCACTTTATATATATTTCTATCATCAGAAGCATTTAAAAACCTCCTCAATAAAGCTTTTACTTTAGATGATAACACCTTGGGTTTAATAGGCTTTGTGATGTAATCATCAGCTCCGGCCTCAAAGCCTGCTACCTGTGAATAATCTTCACCTCTGGCGGTTAAAAATGCAATGATGCTTTGATCTAAGCCTTTTAATTCTCTTATTTTCTCACAGGCCTCAATGCCGTCCATTTCCGGCATCATGACATCTAATAAGATGAGGTGTGGTTTTTTCTTTTTGGCCTTTTCCACAGCCTCAAGGCCATCCTTGGCGGTAAATACCTTGTAGTCTTCATTCGTTAAATTGTATTTGATAATTTCGACGATATCCGGATCGTCATCAACAATTAGTATGGAAATGTTTTTCTTTTTCATAGGTAAAGCATTTGTGCAAAAATAAAGATAAACCCTTTCGATAAAGGTTAAGTAATATTTATTTAAAATCATCAATATTAGGTAAATGTAATCTTATTATTAGCTACTTGTTACTTATATGTTAAGCAATTTAAATAATCATTAAATTTAACTTACACAAATACAGCAATTTAAATTTTAAATGCTGTGAAAAGGTTTACATAGACTTAACCTTATTTAATATTGAGATAAGCTACAAAAGAAATGCCTCAACGTTATTTGCAACCAATAAAAAACCAAAAATTTATTTAACTATGAAAAGATTAAATTTAAACATTCTTATGATTTTAGCTGTAATATTCAGCTTAGGTGTTATT
>JAVLBJ010000092.1:4950-6263 GCA_031581455.1 Psychroflexus sp.
GGTGGTAAAATTGAAGCTGTAGGTACACCAGATCAGCCTATTATTTTTACTTCTGCACAAGATAATATTGCAGTAGGTGAAACCGCAGGTACTAACTTAGACCAAAATGATAGAGGTCTTTGGGGAGGTGTCATCATTTTAGGTAAAGCACCATGTTCTTTTGAAGGTGATGTTGAGGAATTACAAATTGAAGGAATTCCTGCATCTGATACATTTGGTTTATATGGTGGTAATGACCCGGCTGATGATTCCGGTAGCTTGCAGTATGTTTCTATTCGTCATGGAGGTGCTTTAATAGGAGAAGGAAACGAAATCAACGGTTTAACTATGGGTGGCGTTGGTACAGGTACTTTAATAGACCACATAGAAGTAGTTGCCAACCTTGATGACGCTTACGAATGGTTTGGCGGTACTGTTAATTCTTCTAATTTATTTGTTTGGGCTCAAGGTGATGATGCATTTGACATCGATCAGTCTTATAGCGGTACTATTGATAATGTAATGGCCGTTTTAGGTGATGTATCTGACCATGGTTTTGAAATCGATGGTCCTGAAGGATCACTATTATCAGGTGGTAACGAATTTACCTTAACTAATGCGACATTAGTTGGAAATATGAACACGGATGGAGGTGAATTTGCAGATTTCCGTTCTGGTGCGAGAGGATTAGTTGAAAACGTATATGCTTATAACTTCAAGTCATCTTCTGACATTGAAATTGATGATGAGACATCTGCTAACAACTATAACAATGGAGACCTTAGCTTAGCTAATTGGGAAATCGTTCTTCCAAGCGGCGTTAACAGTGTTGGTGATGTGTTTAACAATACAACAAGTGTTGATACACCAGGGTTTGGTACTGAGGGAACAGCTGTAACAGAAGGCAACCAAACAGTTGGTGCTACTACATCTGAATTTGCCTGGACTTATGCTAATAATGTTGCTGGCTTAGGATTTTAATATTGAATTTTAGAATTACAAATAATTAGCCTTAAATTATCAATTGCTCATCAATACTGGTGAGCAATTGTTTTAAAACCCAATAAGATGCAAAGAAAGATCACACAAATTTTATTTATTATATCATTTGGTCTATGTAGTTTTTTTACCCATGCCCAAAACGGATATATCACTGGAACGGTAAAAGATGGCGAGCTAAATGATGTACTCCCATTTGCTGAGGTTACGGTAAAAGAAACCACCAAAGGATCTACTACTGATTTTGAAGGAAAGTATTCCATAGAAATAGAACCCGGCACCTATACATTGGTCTTTTCCTTTGTAGGTTATGAAACTAAAGAGATAACAGGCGT
>JAVLBJ010000013.1:0-31839 GCA_031581455.1 Psychroflexus sp.
TATTAAATCACACCGGATTATCCGCCATAAATTTTCGATAAGCCTCGGCGCGCTGACGTTCCAGCTCGGCGATACGGCGATAGTTGGCGGCTTGGTCCTGTTCGCGTTGATAGGCGGCATAGCCGGTCAGGCCTTTGATGAGCAAAACCAATCGCGTGATCGGCCAGGTACAGGTGAGAATGTCCAGGATATTGGCGATGACGGCTTTTGCAGTGTTCTTTTCGCCGCCTTTGGCATAGCGGGACATCCAGATCAGGTGTAAACCGATGTATCTGCCCTGCGAAATGGTCTGTGGCTCTTTGGCCATGGCTTCCATTTCGTCCGCTCTTGCCTCACAAGCTTTGATAGAAACCTCCAATACTTCGTGGAAGACTTCCTTGGTGGCGATCACGATCTTTTCCAATTGCTTGTATTCTTTGGCCGATTCATCCACGCTAAAGCTGAGCACATCCTCTACATCGCTGATCTTGTCATTGAATTCTTTGAGCATTGTGAAAAGTTGGTCGCTCTCCTGTGTATCCAGATAGCCATCTTCCACAAAGGCCTTGGCTTCGTTCTTGATGACCGTAAACGCACCGCCAAGCTTGGAGATGAGCGTGGAAGGCCGATAGCCGGTCTTAAAACTGATGCTTTTGTCAAATTCCGTCTTGACTTCCTGTATCGGAGCGGCACGTCGTTGGGTGTTCGCCCGCTGATTTGAAGACGACCTTGACCGCGCACGTCTGATCGGGATGGAGTGCGCATCCTTGAACACCTGGTTGCTTACCACGCGTCCCATGTCCCTACCTACCTGATTGATCGCTGACTTTAAGAATCCCATGTTTGATCTTTTAATGGAGAAAGAAGCAAGATAAAGATTTTCTCAATCTAAGCTTACTTTTCATATAGTTTAGGCAAAAGAATTGCGTCAATTCGTGTCAATTGATGTTGCTGAAGATAAATGTCACGCTGTTTCAACCCAGGGTTAAAACCGTGGGCTTGGATGCATGCTCATCATAAACAGCTTGTTCTTGATGTTCGTCAACACAAAGGTTAACCAATTCCAGCATTTAATTAGTTTTAAACCTGTGATAATAAAAAGTTTGCAGGAAAGAAAAACAACTTTACCCGCTAAACTTGATGATGAGTAAAAGGGTGACAAAAGCCAGAAACCCCAGCAGTATATAATAGCTACGCTTGTAGTATTTTTTGTGTAGGGCTTTATCTTTAAGGTAAGTATAAGCTATAACCGCTGAAAAAGCAACCACAAAAAAACCGGCAAAAATCCATTGACCTGTAGAAAACATATATTTGTAATGAATTACAAAAATAAACTTTCGTATGATGTTAAAAGCCTTAGAAGCCGTTAAAAAATTTCATCTAGCCTTTGGCTTAGGTGTTGCTAAAAAACCAATCGCCGATTTAGGAAAAGAAAAAAATCAGTTGCGCTATGCATTGATGAAAGAAGAAAACGAAGAATACCTGGAAGCCGCCAATAACGATGATATGATCGAGGTTGCTGATGCACTTGGCGATATGCTATACATTTTATGCGGTACCATGCTGGAACACGGCATGCAGGATAAAATTGAAGAGGTATTCGATGAAATCCAGCGGAGCAATATGAGTAAATTAGGCAAAGATGGCCGGCCTATTTACCGCGAAGACGGTAAAGTACTTAAAGGTGACAACTACTTTAAGCCAGACATCAAACAGTTTTTTTAAATTTTATTTACTGTAGCTTGTGCGTAGCAATTTAACTTTTACACTTACATAAAAAGATTAAAACAAACCGTTGAGTTGGGCGTCAATTTTATTGATGATTTCGCCTAAGTCCTCTTTTTTATCAACAAACTCGTAGTTATCTACATTGATAATCAGTAGATTTCCGGCTACGTAAGATTGGATCCAGGCTTCGTAGCGTTCGTTAAGCCGGGTGAGATAATCAATAGAAATAGATGTTTCGTATTCGCGGCCGCGTTTTTGGATCTGGTTAACCAGATTAGGCACGCTACTTCTTAGGTAGATTAATAAATCCGGTGGTTGGGTTACATTTTCCATCAATTCAAACAGCGATTGGTAATTTTTAAAATCGCGGTGCGTCATCAGTCCCATCGCATGTAAGTTAGGCGCAAATATATAGGCGTCTTCATAAATTGTTCTATCCTGAATAACATCTTTCCCGGCCTGCCGGATATCCATTAACTGGCGAAATCTGCTGTTTAAAAAAAAGATTTGCAGGTTAAACGACCAGCGCGCCATTTCGTTGTAAAAGTCTTCCAGGTAAGGATTTTCTAATACGTCTTCATATTGGGCTTCCCATTTAAAATGCTTGGCGAGTAAAGAGGTTAAGGTGGTTTTTCCGGCTCCTATGTTTCCGGCAATGGCGACATGCATAGTTAAGATTTTGATTTTATACGATAAATAATCAGTTGATTTTGAGTGTAAATATAGAGGTTTTCATCAGCCAAATAAAAGGATTTTGAGTCTTCTTTAATACCCTGAATAGGCTTTATTGTGAAATCATCAGTAAGTAAGGCGTATGTATTATTTGGTGAATAAGCCACCAACTGCTGACCGTCAAGTCTGATTTTTTGAGCTTCCAGCGAATGCGATTTGATCTTGTTAGCATACCAATCATAGATAAAAAGTTGATCAGCTGATAACAAATAGGCTTTTTTAAAATTAGCCTGCATTTGATATATGTCAGCTGATACCGGTAAAGATAGGTTGGCCGTTTGGTTTTTAGTAAAATCAAAAACTTCTAAGCGTTGATTGTTTACATTAAATAACCACACATGTCTGTTGCCGGCGAGTTGCGCATGAGCAAGTGTTCTCAGTGGTTGAAGCTCGTTAAACTCTATCCTTTGTAATTCGTTAAGCCGGTTATCTAACATGACCAGCGTATTGCTGTCTTGATAAAACAGTACTATTTTTAAGGGATTAATCAGATCAACTGAGTACAAAGGGCCTAAATCAAAGGCTTTAAATTCTTTAACATAATCAATATCAGCATTTTGGGCTTTCTTATAAAATACATTATTCACCGAATAATAAATATCTTTATAAGCATCTACACCCCAGAAATGATCGGCTTGTAACGGGAATCGCTTTATTTCATCAGCTTGATATGTCTGCGCATAACTCAGCGTAGATAGCATTAATAAGATCAGTATTACTTTCATCATTAACAAATATCGAATATTATTTTTAAATAATCGGCAGAAGATTTTAGATATAATAGTTGAAGTATTATCAAGAAGT
Source organism: Psychroflexus sp. (assembly GCA_031581455.1). Taxonomy (GTDB): domain Bacteria; phylum Bacteroidota; class Bacteroidia; order Flavobacteriales; family Flavobacteriaceae; genus Psychroflexus. The sequence continues at coordinate 3,244 of JAVLBJ010000013.1, forward strand.
TCATGGAATACATTACTTTTGCAGCCATATTAAATGGACTTTTATGATCACGCGTCGCCATATACGTTCTAAAGTTATGCAAGCTGTATTTGCCTACACTGCTCAGGATAAATCTGTTTATGATCATGAAGAAAAATTCCTAAAGGAAAGCATTGATGATTTTTATGATTTGTACTGTGTCATTTTGAGTTTATTTGTTGAGTTAAGAAGTTATGCAGAAGATTATTATTCTAAATCTAAAGCTAAGCACTTTGCCACTTCTGCAGATAAAAATCCTAAGCTTAAATTTGTAGAAAATGAATTACTCAACCGGATATCGGCAAATGAAGACTTGCATAGACATATAAATAAGAAGAAGTTACATTATTGGAGGGTAGATTCTTCTTATATTGCTAATCTGTGGAATTCGATAAGGCAATCCGATATTTTTGAAGAATATTTAAGTCAAGAGTCGCAGAGTTTCAAAGAAGATAAGTTTTTTATCATTAATATTTTTAAATCGATTATTGCCCCTGATGAGAGACTACAAGACTATTTAGAAGATAAAAATTTAACCTGGATGGACGATTACCCCTGGGTAAACACAGCCATTGTTAAAAAGTTAGAAAAAATAGATAAAAAGCAAAAGCATTTTAAAATTCCCAGCTTGTTTAACAATACTGATGATGAGCAGTTTGGAAGGAATTTATTACTTAAAACGCTTGAAAATTACAGTGATTTTACAGAAGATCTAAGAGGAAAAACACCCAACTGGGATTTAGAACGTATTACAAAAATAGATGCCATACTGATAAAAATGGCGCTTTGTGAGTTTAGTCACTTTCCATCTATCCCGATGAAGGTAAGCATCAACGAATACGTAGAAATCGCCAAAGAATACAGCACTCCTAATAGTGGCACCTTTGTCAACGGTGTTTTAGATAAATTGTCTACCAGTTATGAAAAAGAGGGCAAAATGTATAAAACCGGCCGTGGGCTTCTATAATTTGTTGATTTTCATTATTCAGCAATACCATAATCAACTTATTTGATGTGTTGTTATTAAATATTGATTTTACTCCTGATTTTTTATTAGTTTTGTCAATCAAATCAAAAATATTTAAACTATGAAACGTATTACTCTTGTATTAATTGGTTTGCTTACCATTACAGCTTTAAGTTGTAAAAAAGATGCTTCCAGCAAAGTAAATGAGGAAAAGGCTGAAGTGGCTCAAGAAAAAGCTGAAAAAGCTAAAAAATTTCCGGTCATGTCTTTTGAAGAAGAGGTTTATGACTTTGGAACCATTACGGCTGGCGAAAGTGTAGAGCATGAATTTACATTTAAAAACACCGGTGAGGCGCCATTAGTGGTGTCTAATGCAAAAGCCAGTTGTGGCTGTACCGTTCCAGACTGGACAAAAGATCCTGTACAACCAGGTGAATCAGGCAGTTTAATGGTTAAGTTTAACTCTAGAGGTAAGAAAAACCAACAGAACAAAATGGTTCGCATCACAGCTAACACTGAAAAAGGAACAGAAACTGTTCGTATTAAAGCCTTTGTAGAGCCTAAAACTAAGTAAATCTAAAAGTTACTATTTAGTAACTAAATTTAACATCAATGGGAAATATTCAACAATTTCTTCCTTTTATCTTAATCTTTGTGGTATTGTATTTTTTTATGATTCGCCCACAAATGAAAAAGCAAAAGAAGGAAAAACAATTTGCAAACGATTTAAAACGTGGCGATAAGGTAGTTACCAAAAGCGGTTTACATGCCAAGATAACGGATTTTAGCGAAAAACTAAATGCCGTGATTTTAGATACAGGTGCCGGTAAAATGACTTTTGATAAATCTTCTTTGTCTATGGAACTTACTGAAAGTTTATACAAAGTTAAAGACACTAAAAAAGATACCAAGAAAGATACAACACCGGCAAAGAAAGAAGAGAAGAAATAAACATTTTTCAATTGTTCATTTTATAAAAAAACCATCTCTATTACGAGATGGTTTTTTTTGCTCTAATTTTTTTAATAAAAGTTAAAATTAGCGATTAATCAGCATTATCATGAAGATAGGAGTTGTTTTTGCGCAGTTGAATTTCATTCTGATCATTCTCGTGAACTGAAGTTCTTGATTTTTCTGAACCACTTTTTGATGATGTTCGCTTGTGTTCCAACTCTACACCTGCTCGTTTATAAGCCGGTTGCTTTTCTAAGTCGTCTACATTTTGATTTTTCTTAAATCTATAATTGTAAGATTTCATTTTAGCCTTTCTCTGTTCAGCTTGTTTTCTTAATTCGTCTATAGACGAGTTCATAGGATCTACAGCTGTACCAGCGCTGGTAGAGTGTGGTTTTTGCTCCGACTCAATTTCTTTTTTAATATATTGATCTTCTTCTTTTTCTGTTTTTAGCTTCTCCGGTTCTTTTTTAGATTTTAATTCATCGGTTTTATGATTGGCATCTTCATCCGTTAAAAATTCACCTAAATCATATTTTTTAATATCTTCAGACTCATTAGCTTGATAAGAATTGGAATGTTGAGATGACATTTTATGAGTTGACGCCCTATCGTCTTCTTGTTGATTTTGTTGCTGCGGGTGATTATAAGCAGAAACATCAAATTCTATGCCCTGGTCTTCATTCTGATCTTTGTCGTCTGTTTGTTCTGAGATTTCAAAATCATCTTCGCTTACCATTTCTATATCAACATCAGTATCTCTAATTGTTTGAGTGGTTTCTATCAAATGGTCTTCATCAGTAGCTGGAGTAGTTTCATCTACAACCTCATCATCTTGATTTAAATCGTCAAATAATGGATATTTTTTGGTTTTTTCAACCGCATGATTTTTTCCGGCAGATGAGTAGTTCACGTTAGTTTGCTGGCCGGTGTTAGGGGTTAAGTCTTGCTCGGCTTTTTGATCATCTTCTAGTGTATGAATAATTTTCTTTTGTTCTGTATTCACCAGCTCATCTTGCTGCTCATGGTGAAATCCTGTAGCTATAACCGTGACAGAAATCGCTTCTTCCAGCGTTTCATCATCGCCAACTCCCATGATAATATTAGCATTGTTGCCGGCTTCTTCCTGAATATAATCGTTTATTTCACCTATTTCATCTAAAGTAACTTCTTCATTGCCAGATACAATAAGTAGTAATACATTTTTAGCACCGTGTATTTTATTATCGTTAAGTAGTGGAGAATCTAATGATTTTTTGATGGCTTTATTAGCTCTATCATCACCTGAGGCAGATGCAGAGCCCATTATTGCAGTCCCTGAGTTACTCAAAACTGTTTTAGCATCATGTAAATCTACGTTCTGTTTAAAATGATGGGTAATAACTTCAGCAATCCCCCTTGCAGCTGTGGATAAAACCTCATCAGCTTTTGAAAACCCTGATCTATAGCCCAGGTTGCCGTATACCTGACGCAGTTTGTTGTTATTGATCACTATGATAGAGTCTACATGCTGCCTAAGCTTCTCTAAGCCTTTATTAGCTTGCTGGTTGCGCATTTTCCCTTCAAATTGAAAAGGTACGGTTACAATTCCTACGGTTAGGATATCCATTTCCTGAGCTTGTTTAGCTATAATAGGCGCAGCACCGGTACCGGTTCCTCCGCCCATGCCAGCTGTAATAAACAACATTTTAGTATTAGAGGTGAGCAGGTTTTTAATATCGTCAAAACTCTCTAAGGCTGCCTTCTCTCCTATTTCTGGGTTAGCCCCGGCGCCTAAACCTTCTGTTAAATTGACGCCTAATTGAATTTTAGTAGGAACCGGACTATTATCTAAAGCTTGTGCATCTGTATTGCAAACCACAAAATCTACGCCGGTAATTCCCTGCTGGAACATGTGGTCTATAGCATTAGAACCGCCACCACCTACACCTAAAACTTTTATCACGTTAGATCTGTTTTTAGGTAAATCAAAGGTTAGGCTGTTTGTATCGTTATCGTAACTCATAGCTATTAAATTTTATTCTGCGTTTTTTAAAAAATCTTTAAATCGTTCTACAAAGTTTTCAAAGAAGTTTTTCCTTGGACTTGATGATGAACTGCTGTGAATAGTAGAGCGATCTTCCTGTGAAAATTGCTGCGTATCATCATCAGACGTTAAATCTGTAGTCTGACTTGTAGTATCGGGCTGTTTATCTGAAGCCTCTTCTTGAGTTTCAGGTGCTTTCTTATCTTCTATTTGTTCATGACGTTCTATGCTGTTCATAACTAAACCAACTGCAGTAGAGTAAATAGGTAGCGCGGCATCTTTATCTGTATCACCGGCCAGATGTTCGTTAGGATAACCTATCCGGGTATCCATGCCTGTAATATATTCTACTAGTTGTTTAATATGTTTAAGTTGAGCACCACCGCCAGTGATGACTATACCGGCAATTAATTTCTTGCGTTGTTCCTCATGGCCATATTTTTTCAATTCCATAAAAACCTGCTCTATGATTTCTACAACCCGGTAATGAATGATCTTAGATAGGTTTTTAAGCGAAATTTCTTTAGGATCTCTACCTCTTAATCCCGGTATTGAAACAATTTCATTTTCTTTATTCTCTCCCGGCCAGGCTGAACCAAACTTGATCTTTAATAGTTCTGCTTGTTTTTCTATGATAGAGCAGCCGTCTTTAATATCTTCAGTAATGACATTGCCGCCAAATGGAATAACAGATGTATGACGGATGATGCCGTTCTTAAATATAGCTAAATCTGTTGTTCCTCCACCAATATCAATTAAAGCCACGCCGGCTTCTTTTTCTTCCTGATTTAATACAGATTTGGCAGAAGCTAAGGGTTCTAAATTAACACCTTCCAGCTCAAGACCGGCGTTTGTGACGCATCTGCCTATATTTCTAATAGAGGATATCTGACCTACAACCACATGAAAATTAGCTTCTAATCTACCGCCAAACATCCCTACGGGTTCTATGATCTCCGATTGATTATCTACTTTATACTCCTGAGGTAAGACGTGAATGATTTCTTCGCCAGGCAACATAACTAATTTATGCACTTGATTGCATAAATTTTCAATATCATCTTCGCTGATAACCTCGTTTGAGTTATCCCGTGTGATGTAATCGCTGTGCTGTAAACTTCTTATATGCTGTCCGGCAATGCCTACACTCACCTCTTTTACTTCTATACCTGCATCGTCTTCGGCTTCTTTAATGGCTTGCTGGATAGACTGAATAGTCTGGGTAATATTGTTAACCACACCTCTATGAACGCCTAAACTTTTTGTTTTACCTATACCCAGAACCTCAATTTTCCCGTATTCATTCTTCTTACCGATCATGGCTACAATCTTGGTCGTTCCTATGTCTAAGCCTACCGCTATGTATTCTTGGTTCATACCTTTAATTTTTTGATGCAATAACTTGCTTACCAAATCTGAGATCTACCATTTTGTATTGATCCAGTTGGTCGTTCTTTTTTAAATAATAATAGAATGCTTTTAAATTAGCCAGTTTTTTAGCTAAATGTTCAGGACTTCCTATTCTGGCTGCGAAATTATCAAGTCTTGTCTCTAAAACAATACCAGAATGGCTTTTTAATGTAATTTGCGTAATAAATTTTCTGTAAAACTCATCGTTGTATATTTTTTTAAATAAAGACTGATATTGATGCGCGTTTTTAGTGTTAAAACCATAAGCTAAAGGTACTCTTGCTGAGTAGTGATCAGAACTGGGCATGATCTTACCAGCTGCATCTATATAGCAGAAAGCCGTATCAGTCACCAGCCTTGCCATAGGCTTACGCTGATGTATTTTAGCTGATAAATTGCCATCTATAGTTAAATAAACACTGGCTTTCTTAATCATTTGATGTTTGATTAGTTTTTGCTCTAATTTTACCAAATCTATAGCATCAATCCTTATACTCGACAAGTCATCTGGATTTTGTATTAACAAATTATTAACCGATTGATAATCTATAAACGGTTGATCTATAGGATAAATTTCTATGTGTGTGCCTTTTAAAGTATTGGCTTTATAACTAACATTAGAAAAGCTATACAATAGTACGCTTACGCCCAACATAAGTGCTATTTTAAAAAAAGCTACTTTTCTTTTCATGACATTTGCGGTTTTATATTTTCTAACATTTGACCAATATCACCGGCACCTAATACAGCCTTTACTTTTACACTATTTTGAAATACCGACTCCGGAAATGCATCAGGCTGGATTAATTTTTTATCACCACAGTGAATTTGCTTCAACAAATTTCCTGATGTAATGCCCGGTATTTCTTCTTCCCTTGCCGGGTAAATGGGAAGAAGATGAACTTCATCAAACATACTCAACACAGTGGCAAATTCTTTTTCAAATTGCTGTGTTCTGGAATACAGATGAGGCTGAAATATCACCCTAATTTTAGACTCTGGAAACATGTATCTTAAACTATTATAAATAGATTTTATAGCTTCCGGATGATGCGCATAATCATCTATAATAACTTCATGTTCTGTGTTTTTTATAATATTAAAACGTCTTTTGATGCCTTTAAAGTCGTTTAAGCTTTTGATGTAACCCGTCATTAAATCTGCCTTATAACTATAAGCTAAAGCAAGTGCAAAAGCGGTGTTTAACACATTATGATAACCTGGTAATGGTGCGTTGATTTGTTTATACGTTTGACCATCAATATTCAAATCAAAACGATAACCGTTGTTGTTATAATTGATGTTTTTAATATTGACATCTGCCGTACTACTGTTAATACCAACTGTTGTTCCGGGTAAGTTTGTATCAACTGAAACATAAAGTGCATTGACCTTATTTGAAAATTTAGCAAAAGCTGAATGCATTGCTGCCTGTGTGGCGTAGGTATCAATATGATCAGCATCCACAGAAATAACACAGCCTATTTTAGGGGATAGCTGTAAAAATGATTGATCGTATTCATCGGCCTCTACCACCATAACCTCATCTCCTTTGTGGATAAAATTAGTGTCCTCATCAGCTAAAATACCACCAACAAATGCTGTTAAAGGAACCTGGTTTTGATTTAAAATATGGGTCAACATGGCTGATGTTGTCGTTTTTCCATGTGTGCCGGCAACCGCTATAGTAGGCATTAACTGACTTAACTCCCCAAGCACAGCTGCTCTTTTTAAGCATTTGATTTGAAGTTTTGATGCCTGTTTTAATAAAGGATGAACCGGTTTGAAAGCTGCTGAATAGATGATTATATCAGATGAACTTAAGTTAGCAATAGCCTCTTTTGCCTCAGACTCATCATATATCAGATTTAAACCTTCTGCTTGTAATTGTCGAGTTAATGGCGTTTCTGTACGGTCGTAACCCTTTGCTAGTTTTCCCTGCAGCTTAAAATAACGCGCAATGGCACTCATACCTATACCGCCTATGCCGATGAAAAAATACTGCTGATATGTCATAAGGTGATGCGTCATACGTTTTTCTGCATTAACATTTTAAGCTGATTAACAATTTGCTTAGCTGCATCATTTACAGCCATTGACTTCATGCTTTGACCTAATCGTTGCTGTTGTTTTTTATCGTTTATAAGCTTACCGAATACTTCTTCAAACTGGTTGAGTTGATCTTCTTTTAATACGATAGCCGCATTTTTATCCTGTAATGATTTGGCATTTTTATATTGATGATTTTCAGCCACATTAGGCGACGGAATAAACATAACTGGTTTCCCTACCTGGCAGAGCTCACTCACTGCAATAGCGCCGGCTCTTGACATGATGATATCTGCAGCACTATAGGCCATATGCATTTGCTGTATATAATCATAGATATGTAGGTGATTGTTTTTAAGATGCTTATACCGCTCATAGTAAATGGCGCCACACTGCCAAATGGTCTGTAGGTTTTGCTGATTAAAAAAATCAATTTTATCAGCTATAAGTTCATTGATTCTTTGCGCGCCTAAACTACCACCTACTACTAGTAAAGTGGCTTTATCTTTGTTTAAACTTAATTGGTCTTTAGCTATTGATTTATCGATAAGTTGGCTGGCTAAAGATTTTTTTAGCGGATTGCCTAAAAGTTTAATTTTATGAGCCGGAAAATATTCTTCCATTCCTGAATAAGCTACACAAACACAATCTACGGTTTTAGACAGCCATTTATTAGTTAAACCGGCAACTGAATTTTGTTCCTGAATTAAGGTAGGTATTTTCAGGCTGGCCGCCATTTTAACCAGCGGGCCGCTGGCGAAACCTCCGGTACCAACCACTACATCAGGTTTAAAGGTTTTGATGATCGCCCTTGACTTTATCAAACTGGCGATTAATTTGATAGGAAACAAAAGATTTGATAAACTGATTTTGCGCTGAATACCTGATATCCAGAGACCTATTATTTCATATCCGTACTGAGGAACTTTTTCCATTTCCATTTTGCCTTTAGCGCCCACAAATAAAATCTTAGCATCAGGATAAACTTCCTGAAACTCTTCAGCAATAGCAACTGCCGGATGAATATGACCAGCTGTTCCGCCTCCTGATATGATTAAACGTTTACTCATTGCGCCTCACTTAAAATTTCTAATGGATTCTCACCAAATTCATTGGGGTCATTCCCATTTACACTTTCTTCAGGCTCTTCACCGCGTGAAGCTGCTACACTTTGAATAATACCAAAAGCCACGCAAGTCATCCATATAGACGTACCGCCACTACTCACTAAAGGCAAGGTTTGTCCTGTGACCGGAAAAAGGTTGACCGCTACACCTAAGTTGATAAAGGCCTGAAAAAAGACAGGCATACCTACAGCTATTACCAGTAGTTTTGAATAAATATTAGCCGATTTTGTAACTATTATAGCCACACGAAAAAGCAATATTAAATATACTACAATAATTCCTATGCCACCTATTAAACCCATTTCTTCAACGATAATCGCATAAATAAAATCAGAGGATGACTGTGGTAAAAAATTGCGTTGCACACTTTTGCCTATGCCCTTCCCGGCAACACCACCCGTAGCAATAGCGATTTTAGCTTTCTCTACTTGATATTGTTCTTTCCCGTCTTGCTGGTCTATAAAACTATCTATTCTGCTTATCCAGGTGTCTACGCGATTAGGAAACATATCAGGAAATGCTTTTGCCGTAAGTCCAAATAAGCTTAACATCACTAATCCGCTTATGAGTATCACAGATAAGTATTTTAAAGGGTAATGGCCTATTAACAATAGCATGATTACCATACTAAACAGCAATAAAGCCGTTGATAGATTAGCCGGTAGTATCAGGCCAACAATGAGAAATACCGGTAACCATAAGTTGAGCAGGCTGCTTTTTAAAGTGATGGCTTTTTCTCTTTTCTTAGCCAAATATCTGGCTACATAAATCATAAGTATTAAACCGGCAAAATCTGAGGTTTGAAAACTCATGTTTACAATAGGCACCTGAATCCAGCGGCTGGCATAACTCCCTTGTACCGTAACCCCTTGCATTAATGTAAATATTAATAAAACTACGACAACCGGTATAAGCAGTATAGATAATGCACGGTAATACTTGAATGGTATTTTATGAATACCAAACATAATGATTAATCCAAATGCCAAATGAAAAAAATGTTTGAAAAGATAAGTGAACGTATTACCACTATCATTTACGAGATAAGCCAAATTACTACTAGCCGAATAGACCGGTATAAAAGAAAATATTGCCAACAAGGCAACTAAAGCCCATATAGCTTTATCACCTTTTAGATTGCTGATTATACCTTTATTTTCTTTTCTTAGAACCACTTTATAATTTTCTTATCGCTTCTTTAAATTGTCTACCTCTATCTTCAAAATTTTCAAACCTGTCAAAGCTTGCACATGCCGGTGAGAGCAATACAGTCTCCTTAGGTTTAGCTAAATTGTAGGCCAGTTGAACGGCCACTTCCATAGAGTCTGCCTCTATAATAGGATCGGTACATTTGCTAAAAGCATCTATTATGGGGCTATTATCTATGCCTATGCATATAATAGCTTTCACTTTTTCGTTAACTAAGGGTAATAGCTCACTGTATTCATTCCCTTTATCTACCCCACCGGCAATCCATACCGTAGGAGTTGTCATGCTTTCCAGCGCATAAAATGTAGCATTAATGTTAGTTCCTTTGCTATCGTTTATATATTGAACATTTTGAATTTTTAAGACGCGCTCCATCCTGTGCTCTACGCCATCAAAAGACTCCATACTTTCTCTTATGGTCTCTTTTCTTATTCTTAGTAATTCTGATACTGCACTAGCTGCCATGGCATTTTTAGTATTGTGATTTCCCTGCATAGTTTCGTTTGCTATTGACATATTGTATTTTTTTTTTGCTATTGATATATTGATATTATTATCTGCGTAATAAACGCCTTCTTTAAGTTGATGCTGCATAGAAAATGGAATGCGATAAGCCTTGATCTCCTTTTCATTTATAGCTTTTTTTATCAATTGGTTATCATCGTTATAAATGATATAGTCATTTGGTGTTTGATTTTTAGTGATTTTAAACTTGGCTTGCAGGTAGTTTTCCAGTTGATATTGATATCTGTCCAGATGATCTGAGCTGATATCAGTTATCACCGCAATATGTGGCTTAAAACTTACAATATCATCTAACTGGAAACTGCTTACTTCTACCACATAATAGGGTTGAGGATTTGTAGCTACTTCATAAGCAAAGCTATTCCCAACATTCCCCGCTACAGCTACTGATATACCTGCCGATTGTAAGATATGCTGTATAAGCTTGGTTGTGGTGGTCTTGCCATTAGTTCCTGTGATGGCTATCACAGTAGCATCAGTATATCTTGAGGCAAATTCTACTTCAGAAATAACCGGTAAGCCTTTTTGGGCTAACTGCCGTACCGTTTTATGATCACCGGGAATTCCGGGACTTTTAACAATTAAATCTGCAAGCGCAATTTCTGCATCTGGCTGACTTTCCCGGTATGAAATGCGGTAACTCTCTAAGATAGTTTTATACTTTTCAGCAATTTGTTTTTGATCAAAGACGCAAACATCCAGGCCGTTTTTAACAGCTAAAACCGCGGCACCTACCCCACTTTCGCCTCCGCCCAGTATGTTTACTTTGCTACTCATTATCTGATTTTTAAGGTTACAATGGTGATGACAGCCAGCAGAATTCCTATAATCCAGAAACGCACCACTATTTTACTTTCATGGTATCCTTTCTTTTGATAGTGATGATGAAGTGGCGACATTAAAAATATACGCCGGCCTTCTCCAAATTTCTTTTTGGTGTATTTAAACCAGGCAACCTGCATAACCACTGATAAATTCTCTATAAAAAACACACCGCATAATATGGGTATTAATAATTCTTTACGTGTTGCAATGGCTATAACCGCAATAATACCGCCAATGGTTAAGCTACCCGTATCGCCCATAAATATTTGAGCCGGATAGGTATTATACCATAAAAAACCGATTAAAGCTCCGGTAAATGCCGCAATAAAAACAGACATTTCTCCTGCGAGTGGAATATTCATGACATTGAGGTAATCAGAAAAAATAACGTTTCCTGATATCCATGAGAAAACGCCTAAGGTAAGAACAATGATTGCTGAATTACCTGCTGCTAATCCGTCTATACCATCTGTTAAGTTAGCGCCGTTTGATACTGCTGTTATGATAAAAATAACTATTGGAATGAATATCAACCAGGCAAAATCTGACCAGTCAGGACTTATCCAGGTGATGGCATCAGCATAATCTAACTCGTTGTTTTTCACAAAAGGAATGGTGGTTTTAGTTGATTTTTCTAAGACCATATCATCATTTACTATTTTCCTAAGCTGAATATCCTGGTGAAAGTACATGGTTGCTCCTACTACAATACCTAAGCCTACCTGACCTAATACTTTAAATTTACCTTTTAAACCTTCTTTATTAGATTTAAAGGTTTTGATATAATCATCAATAAAGCCAATAACGCCCATCCAAATGGTTGTGATGAGCAGTAAGATGATGTATATATTATCTAATCTAGTAAAGAGTAAAACCGGTAAAAGCGTTGAAAAAATAATGATCAATCCACCCATAGTAGGCGTTCCGGCTTTAGCTTTTTGCCCCTCTAAACCTAGCTCCCTAACTCGTTCGCCTATTTGCTTTTTAGTGAGGTAATTGATGATTTTTTTACCAAAAACAAGCGAGGTTAATAATGAGAAAATAATCGCCATAGACGCCCTAAAAGAAAGGTAGCTAAACAATCTTGCTCCGGGAATGTCATATAGTGACTGTAAGTATTCAAATAGATGATACAGCATTAGCGATGGTATAATTTCAGTTGATTTTTTACTTCTTGATAGTCATCAAAATGATGTTTCTCTCCTTTGATAATTTGATAGGTTTCATGTCCTTTACCTGCGATTAAAATGATGGATTTTGCATGTGCTTCACGACAGGCTGTTTCTATAGCTTTTTTTCTTGATACTTCTTCGCTTACCTTAGAGTTTAATTCATCAGATATGCCCGTTTTCATATCTTCAATTATAGCTTGTGCTGATTCATCTCTTGGGTTATCGCTCGTTAGAATAACCTCATCACTATAATCAGCAGCGATTTTTGCCATTTTAGGACGCTTGTTTTTATCGCGATTGCCACCGCAACCTATAATGGTTATTAAACTTTGATGCGCTGTTTTAATAGCCGTTATGGTTTGTAACACATTCTCTAAAGCATCAGGTGTATGCGCGTAGTCTACTATTGCTGTAATATGATCTTGCGTAGTGTTATAAATTTGAAATCTTCCGGCGACAGATTGCAATGAGCTTATCAATTTAATCACTTCATTTTTATCTATTCCTAACTGAACAGCAATAGCTAAAACAAGCGTTATATTATAGGCGTTAAATTTACCTACAAGCTGTGTGTGCACTTCCTGCTCATCTATTTTAAAGCTTAAACCTGAAATGTTATTAGCTATAATTTTAGTTTTATAATCTGCAGATTGCTGACAAGCATAGGTCATTTTTTGGGCAATACAGTTTTGAAGCATGTATGAGCCGTTTTTATCATCTAGATTTACAATAGCTTTAGCCTGTTTAGGGAGCTGATCAAATAGCTGCTTCTTAGTATCTCTATAATTTGCAAATGTTTTATGATAGTCCAGATGGTCTTGCGAGAGGTTAGTAAAAGCAGCGATATCAAAAAGTAATCCATGTATTCTTCCCTGGTCTATCCCGTGAGAACTTACCTCCATAAAAGCATGTGTTGCTCCGGCATCTACCATACCTTTCAAATGTTTGTTAATGGTAAGCGAGTCTGGTGTTGTTAAATGAGTATTTATTTCTTCCTCGCCTATTTTAACAGCCACGGTAGATAGCAGACCTGCCTTGTATCCTGCTTTTAGAAAAAGCTGGTGTAAAAGTGAACAAACTGTTGTTTTTCCATTAGTACCTGTAACGCCTACTAGCTTTAAATGCTTTGATGGGTTGTCATAATAATTAGCTGCGATTTGCGCTAAGGCTAATCTCCCATCATCAACCATAATATAGTTGACACCGTTGATTTTTTTATCCGGTTCCTTTTCACAAATGACAGCTAAAGCTCCTTGATTTACCGCATCATCTATAAATTGATGACCATCTACAGTAGATCCATCAATAGCCACAAATACATCATTAAGCACCACTTCTCTTGAGTTAAATGTAATGTTATGAAATACCACTTCTGTGTGACCTATCACCTTCTGGATATTGACTTTATATAATATGTCGCTTAACTTCTTCAACTTAATATAAGATTAATGCTTTTTTTTGATGCTTCGTTTAACTGAGTACCTGGTTTTACCGACTGTTTTATCACTTTACCTTTACCTATAATCTTTACTTTTAAACCTATGTTTTGAGCTATGGCGATTGCATCCATAGCTGACATACCAGTCAGATCGGGCATTTGATTTTGATGGTTAATTACATTTGCTTTAAACTGGTTATAATTGCTCTTTAGCGTTGAATCTTGTTGAGCTATATAAACTTCTTCTATGATGGGTTTTTTGTGATATAAAGTCTTAGCGATTTTTTTAAAAGCTGGCGCCGCCACCTGACTACCGTAGTAACCTTTAGCAGGATTGGGTTTATTAACAACTATTATGCAGGAATACTCAGGTTGATCTGCCGGAAAATACCCTACAAATGAGGCGGTATAATTTTTGACTGATTTCCAGTACTCTACTTTACATGTTCCGGTTTTTCCGGCTAGATTTAAATCGTCTTCATAAATAGATTTTGCGGTGCCGCGTTTGACTACATTCTCGAGAATAGCCTGAACTTTATTTGCCGTAGCTTTACTGCAGACAGTTGATTGCATCTCTGTATCTGATAAATCTTTTACCTCAGTATTACCATTTCTTATTTGATTGATAAATCTGGGTTTTACCTTTATGCCATCATTAGCAACAGCATTATAAAACGTGAGTACCTGCAATGGTGTTAGCGATACCCCATAACCAAAAGACATCCAGGGTAAGGTTGTGCCACTCCAATTTGAATGATCAGGATGCGGAATTTTAGGCGAGCCTTCACCTTTAATTTTAACGCCGGTTTTATCATGAAGACCCATATTAGAGAGGCGGTTAACAAATCTTTCTGGATTGTCATTGTAATTTTGATTAACCATCTTTGCAAAACCTACATTTGATGAAACTTCCAGAGCTCTGGCGACAGAAATATCACCATAGCCGTTAGGGTCAGAATCTCTAACCCATCTATCGTATAGTTTATAAGCACCGTTCCCGGTTTGTAAAATATCTGCGGTGTCTAATTTATTATCTTCAAGCAACGCAATAAGCGACATCAGTTTAAATGTAGAGCCGGGTTCCTGAGATTCATAAACTGCATAATTTCTTTTTTCAAAATAATTTCCTGATGTCTTGCTTTTACCTAAATTGCTTATCGCTTTAATAGCTCCTGTTTTAGTCTCCATAACAACTGCGCAGCCGTGGTCTGCATCAAAGCGTTCTAATTGTTCTAATAAAGCATGATGTACAATATCCTGAAGGTTAACATCTATAGTCGTAACAACATCCAGCCCGTTTAAAGGTTCTATTTCATTACGGTCATTGATGGGTTTCCATTGTCCATTAGCAATTTTTTGCTTTAGCCTTTTTCCGGCTAATCCATTTAGATATTCATTATAGGCACCTTCTATACCTACATTCCCATAACCGATTGTTCTTCTGGCTTTTTCGCCTATCGGGTTTTCTCTTACTAATTTTTTTTCCGATATAAACCCACCGCTATAAGCCCCTTGATTAAAAATAGGAAATTGAGCCATTCGCTTGTAAGCTATATAATCTAAATCATCGGCGATAAACAAATATCTATTGCCATAATTTCTGGCTTTTTTCAGCTTCTTTATAAAATAAGATTGCGATTGGGAAAGCATTTGGCTCAGCGAATCAGCTAAGGCCGGAAGTTGATTTTGGAATAAATTTTTATCAACACTTAAGGCATCAAATCTTATAGTATAATGCGGCACTGATGTAGCCAGCAAATTTCTGTTAGCATCATATACATCTCCTTTTTTAGGCTGTATTGTAAATGTTTTAGTGGTTGTTTTTTTAGCTAAGTCCTGGTAATGATCACCTTTAAACACCTGAATATCTACCAGTTTATAAATCACACTAACAGGAAACAGTGCAAAACAGAAAAGTATGATATAAAATCTTTTCAATATTTTTTTCTCTTGTTCCATGCTAATCAGTTGTAGATTTCACTATTATTTTAGTGGGTGACTTATCATTGACTTCCAGTCCTTTTCTTTTCATTTTATAAATGATGCGAGACTCCATCTTAATTTGCATCAGTTCCTTTCTGGTGTTTACAAATTCACTTTTTGTTTCCTGGACTTTATTTTTAAGTTTTGCTATTTCAAATACCTTCTGATCAGCACGGTGAGAACTTGCGATCATAATAATAGCTAAAACAGTGCAATAGACAATAAACCGCCAGCTGTCACCTGACTTGCTATCAGTTAAAAAAGCCCCGCGAAGAAAATTATATATGCCTTTTTTCATAGGTCTACTTTTTCAGCGATACGCATTCTTGCACTTCTTGCTCTATTATTATTTTTGATCTCTTCTTCATCAGGCAAAATCAATTTACCTACATGTTTTAAAGGGTTTAATGATCTACCGTAAAAATCTTTATGTTGTTCTTTACCAAAATTTCCATTTTTAAAAAAACGTTTAACCAATCTATCTTCAAGCGAGTGATAAGAAATCACACATAACCGACCTCCGGTTTTAAGCATTTCTGAAGCCTGGCTCAGCATAGATTTTAACGCTTCCATCTCTTGATTAACTTCTATGCGTAATGCCTGATAGGCCATTGCCAGCAACTTGTTTTTATTAGTTTCTGAGAAAAACGTCATTAAGAGTTTGTTGAGTTGTGTGGTAGTAACAATCTTTTCCTGCTGGCGATTCTGAACGATGGTTTTTGCGATTTTACCAGCCGCTCTTAACTCGCCATACTCTTTAAATACGCGTGTTAACGCCTGCTCGTCATAGGTGTTGATTAGCTCACAAGCATCAAACTCCTGAGCCTGATCCATACGCATGTCTAATCTTGCATCATAGCGAATGGAAAATCCGCGTTGAGGCTGATCAATTTGGTGTGAAGAAATACCTAAGTCAGCTAAGATGCCATCTACCTGATGTATGGCTTCAAATTTTAAAAAACGCCTGAGAAACTTAAAATTAGCCGCGTGAAATGTAAATCTATCATCGATTATTTTCTGCTCATCAGCATCTTCATCCTGATCAAAAGCAATTAGTCTTCCATTTTGAGATAAATGTTTGAGTATTTCTCGAGAATGAGAACCACCACCATAAGTCAGGTCTACATAAGTACCCTCAGGATCAATTTTTAATGCCCTGACACTTTCATTTAGTAAGACCGGAATGTGGTATTTATTCATTGTCATCATTACCCATTACTTCTTCTGCTAACTCAGCAAAATCTTCAACTTGATTAATCGCATCTTCGTAGCGTTGCTTATCCCAAATTTCTACCATATTGACATTTGATGTTAATACGATTTCTTTTGAAATTCCAGCAAATTGGATCAATTCTTTAGGAATGAGCAACCTTGCATTGCTATCTACCTCAACCATTTTAACACCTGCCATAAACTTTCTGATAAAATCATTATTCTTTTTCTTAAACCTGTTTATCGAATTGATTTTTTGCATCATTTTATCCCACTCGTTCATAGGATGCATTTCTATACAATTCTGGAATAGAGACCTTTTAAGCACTAAAGCATCACCTAAAACAGACTGCATTTGTTTTTTAAGCGCAGAAGGCAACATGAGCCTGCCTTTAGCGTCTACTTTGCACTCGTATGTTCCTATTAAATTGGTCACAACAAAATGTTAATCAGTCAAAAATATATATTTTTTACCACTTTTTACCACAATACTCCATTTTTTTATCAACAAGAGGATTTTCCAATTTACCTCTATCTCACTCTTATATATTAATTTGATTTTTAAAATGTTAGGCACAATTGGTTAGTTCTATGTAAGTAAAGCAGATATCTCGCTGCAGTTTAAAGCATCTAAAATTGATAAGGATTGATTTCTAATCACCTAGCCCCTTATATTATGATAATTTGCTTTAAAAGCTAAGCTTAATAAGAAACTTTGACAAATAATATTATATTTGAGACTTGAAATTTTACACCTCAATGAGCCAACAGATTAAAAAAGACGGCAAATATAGTTTTGTAGAAAAGGGGGAAGGAACACCTATTATCATTTTACATGGATTGATGGGTGGTTTGAGTAATTTTGATGGTGTTATGAATTTTTTCCCGGACAAAGGCTATAAAGTGGTTGTACCCGAGCTCCCCATTTACGACTATCCTTTGCTCAAAACCAATATTAAAAACATATCTAAATTTATCAAATCTTTTATTGATGATCAGGGATATGAAGACGTTATTTTATTAGGCAACTCTTTAGGTGGTCACATAGGTTTATTAACCACCAAATTTTATCCTGATAACATAAAAGGTTTAGTGATTACCGGTAGTTCAGGTCTCTACGAAAGTGCTATGGGTGAAAGTTACCCTAAGCGTGGTGATTATGATTACATAAAAAAGAAAGCAGAAAATGTTTTTTATGACCCTGCTGTAGCCACAAAAGAAATTGTAGATGAGGTGTATGAATCAGTTAACGATAGGAATAAACTCATAAGAACTCTGGCAATAGCTAAAAGTGCTATTCGCCATAATATGGCAAAAGATTTACCGGATATGCCACAACCTACTTGTATTATCTGGGGTAAACAAGATCATGTGACACCGCCAAATGTAGCTGAAGACTTTCACAAATTATTACCTGATTCTACTTTATATTGGATTGATAAGTGTGGCCATGCCCCTATGATGGAACATCCGGAGGAGTTTAACAAATTACTTTACAAGTGGCTTGTAGACAACAAACTATAAAGCTATGATGATTAAAGAAGCGATTTTTGTAGAAAGCAATTCAGATGCCCTGCAATGTCCTGACAGAAAAATTCCAGAATATGCTTTTATCGGCAGAAGCAACGTTGGTAAATCATCGCTCATCAATATGCTATGCCGTAAAAAAAAATTAGCGAAAACCTCAGGCAAACCAGGAAAGACGCAATTGATCAACCATTTTTTAATTAATGATGAGTGGTTTTTAGTAGACTTGCCAGGTTATGGGTATGCTAAAACGAGTAAAACTCAGCGTAAAAAGCTAGGTCAAATCATCAATCAATATCTAAGCAAGCGGCAACAATTAGTATTATTATTTGTTTTAATAGACATAAGACACGAGCCGCAAACTTTAGATTTAGATTTTATCTATGAATTAGGGGTTAACGGTGTTCCATTTGCTATTGTGTTTACTAAAACGGATAAACTCAAACCGGCAAAAGTTGAAAATCATTTAAATAGTTATTTAAGCAAGCTTTCTGAAACCTGGGAAGAGCTACCTCCTTACTTCCTGAGTTCTGCTGTGAGCGGTGATGGCAGACAAGAGATATTAGATTTTATAGCAAACACTAACCAAAACTTATAATCGTCTATCTATAAGATGTGTTAATTCATCCAGCGTATCCATTTTTCTCAGGTCTGCGTTAGATATTAAAGTGCTTAACTCATAATTATCTTGTAGCAATATAGCCGGTGCAGGAACAAATCCTTCAAATTTTGATTTAAACCTTTGCTGATACAGTTTTTCCGGAAGCAATTCGTAACTTACCCCTAAAGATTTTAAAAATGACAACCAGTTTGTCTTTTGACCTGAAAACGAACCAGTTAATCTGGTAAGATCACAATTTACAGGAGGTTTAAAGCCAAAAAACTTAAGTAATTTCCAGTAAAAAATGTGATCTTTAGACTCGAGCTTAGTGATTAAAAAAAGTTTTTTAGTTGTTGCCATCATTCTTATTCAGGTTGAGCTTCTCAGCAAAATAATCACAAAAGTCACGCATGGTTTCAGTCATTTTCTCATCATTTGTGGCTCTGTAATAAGTTGAGCTCATACTAACGAGGGTTTGATGAAAAAACTGTCGCATTTCATCTAGCGGCATATCTTTTGTCCATAAATCAATGCGTAGACTTTCTTTGTTTTGATAATCCCAAACAGAGAGGAATGTAGCTTTTGTATCCTGATATTGAATACCTCCATCTTCAGCAGACCAAAATATGCTTTCTGGTATGTTATTTTCGTCGGTGGTGACGTCTATTTTGATTTCTGACTTTTTTTTATCCATTTTATTGTGACATTTAAATACAACTATTCTCAGATAAATTTGATATAGCTGATATTAAGATGAGCAAAATTAATCAAATGCTTGCTAAACTATAGCATTATAAAAATTAAAACCTTTATAAACTTTCTCTTCATGAACAAGAAGCTAATTTTTTGAAAAGTATAACCAAATACATACAAAAAATCCCGCCATAACAGCGGGATCTTTAACAGTAAAAATTAAAATAATCAATTAGAAATTGTAGCTTAAAGATAGGTTCCAGGTTGTACCAAATCCCCACCAAACATAGTTTCTGTTATCAATACCCTGAGTTGTACCCTGCGTATCAGCATCTGTATGAACGTTAGTATTAGATTCAGAGATATATGTCTCATCAAAAACATTATTGACATTAAGTCTAAGGAATAAGTCAGATTGGTCAAAATTAAATCTGTAGTCGATTCCGGCATCAACAACTGTATAAGAAGGTAATTTTAAAGCACCTTTGTTGTCTTCACTTAAAAACTCTTGATCGTTTGGCGCAAAATCAGCATATAGGTTGTCAAAATAACGTGTCCCTAAATCAACTGATAAGCCTTCTGTGATTTGATAATCAGCTGACAATGCCGCTGTAGTTTGAGCTGCATCTCCTACTTTAACATCTTCTAAGAAAAGTGTTGCAGAAGCATCCGGTACAAAATCGTTGTTTTCGTCAAAAACTCTTGAGTTAACATCATCTCTATAGCGCCAGTTCCCAACAGAAAGCATTCCATCAATTTGCAGTCCCGGAATTGGTTTTGCAAAAACCTCAAGCTCTAAACCTTGATGCAATTGCTCAACGTTAGAGAACTGAGCTGTACCGCTCTGACCGTTCAAAAAGTCAAAACCGGTTGTAAAAAATCTATCACTCCATAGTGTATTGTAGAAGTTAAGTCTAACATTTAATGTAGATGTCGTGTAACCATAACCTACCTCAAATGAAGTAATGGTTTCATTTTCTGCATCCTCATTAACAGCATTGGCGAAATTAGGGAAAATCGCATCAAAAAATGGCTGTCTTGATATATAGCCGGCATTAAAAAATGCATTATGCTGATCATCAAAGTTGTAATTAAAACCACCTTTTACATAGCCACCTAATTTATCTTCATCTTCGCTTTCTACGTTATTAGGTTCAGCAAAATAATCAATACGCTGATAATTCTGGTTGGAGATTCCATATTGTAAAATAGCAGAATATTTATCATCTTCTTTATATTCAAATAAGCCATTAAAACTTGCCCATTTAACCAAGCCTATATTGTAATAATTTATTTTATCAGAATCAATACCGGTTTGTCTAAAAGGTTCAGCATCTATGGTTTCAGTTAATATCAACCCATCAGTTAGATTTTCATTTCCGGTGCTTACATATCCATCTAATCCAAGAAGGTCGTTCAATACTCGATAATGATATCCTCTATAAGTTCTAAGGTCAACACCGCCACCAATTGTCCAATTGCCTTTTTCATATTTTAATTTAGAAATCGCTCCGTACCAGTTATGAGAATTCATAGAAGCCCTTCTAATGGCTACATTGCTATTTACGCCGTTTTCTTCATAACCGTTTGACCCTAAAATTAAACCATTATAAGCGCCATCAACCTGATAGGGGTTACCATTTCTATTATTAGCAACGACCGCATCAAAATCTATAGTACCGTTATCTCTTCTAAAATCTGTATTACCATCATTGATGAACGAAGTTAAGTCTTCACGAAATGGATTAATGCCAAAGTTACGACCTCTTGGTCCTGTACCGCCACCACGGCCCCAAGAACCGTATAGTGCCGTAGATAGTTTTAAATGATCAGAAATTTCCCAGTCCCAATTTAATGTGCCAATTGGTTTATTATAAAAATTTCTTCTAAAAGTATATTCTTCACCGTTTAATGTTCCCCAGTCAATATTAAATTTTCTAGGTGAATTTCCTCCAAAATTTTCATAATCTCTAAGACTTATCCAACCACTTCTTTGATGATGCCACTGTCCGGCACCGGTAAATGTAAAATTGAAAGCGTGGTCGCTATCTTCAGGTGCATAACCAAACGAGGCAAAATAAGTATAACCTTCACCTTTAGTGCCATCTACATAGCCATCGCCTTCCCAGCGACTTAAAAGCACACTGGCTGCCCAACCTTTATCATTTAAGCCTGTGTTGTAAGCTGCAAGTGTTTTAAGGTAATTATCGTTACCAATTAAAGTCTGAGCTCTTCCGCCTTCTTGTTTTTCAGTTGATTTTGTTACGATATTGATCGTACCTCCTACTGATGGTACAGCCAGGTTAGTAGCACCTAAACCGCGTTGCACCTGAATACCTGCGGCAACATCAGCTAAACCTAACCAGTTAGACCAATAAACGCGACCGTTTTCCATGTCGTTTACCGGCTGACCATTAATAACTACTGAAGTATTAACCTGATTAAAACCTCTTACATTAATTCTAGAATCGCCAAAACCACCACCTTGCTTGGTCACATAAACAGATGGTGTCTGCTCTAAAACTTCAGGAAATTCCTGATTACCGATTTTTTGCCTGATGTAATCTGATCTTACAGTAGATACGGCAATAGGCGTTTCGCGTTGTAAGGCTACATCTAAAACATCTTGCCCTACTAATACAACTTCTTCTAATTCATTACCCATTTGAAGATTGATTACCCCTAAATCAATTTCCTGTTGACCATCAAAATCAAATGGCTTTTCTACGGTCTTAAAACCTACGTAAGAAATAGCAACTGATCCTTCATTGTCATTTACTTCTAATTCAAATTTACCATCTGCTCCTGTTACAGTGCCGTTTGATGAACCTTTTACATAAACAGATGCCCCAGGTAAAGGCTCTGATAATTCACTGTCAATAACCTCTCCGGTAATGACATTTTGTGCATTTGTGAAGAATGCACACATTACAAAAAGTAAGAATAAATAATTTTTCATGGTTGATTAAATTTTAATTTTTAGCAAATGTATTTAAGGGACAATCTGTAAGTGTTTTGTAAATAGTTAAGGAAAAGTTGTTTTTATAAATGACAAAAAAAATGACTATAAAATTGATATATAGATACTTAAATAAAAAATAAAGACTTTTAAGGTCAACCCCTCTTAACCCTGCATTCTTTAAAATTTACACTAAGACTTAACAAATTTAACTTACGGTTAATATTGAATTTGTAAACTGAAATCCTTACTTATTCTTAAAGATTTGTTTGTGTGATAGTTTACTTTTGAAAATTAAGAACATTTAAGTTTAGAACAACAAGACACTATAAACTTCACGACTTAATATTCGTATAACATTCAAGTCTTATAAAGCTACTTAATTTGTCATTCTAAATATAAACAGATGAAAACTACCTTATTTTTATTACTATTGACGTGTGCTCATTTAATCCATGCTCAATTGCAAAATGGGCCAATGTTAGGCTATGTTAATCACAGAGAAGCCGCTATATGGGTGCAAACACAAGATGAAGCCAAAGTAGAGATCATCTATCAGTCTGTAAACACTAATAAAACTCATATTGAAACTGCCCAAACATTAGATAGCCAGGCGAATACAGCTACTATCATAGCTGATTCGTTACAGCCAGGCACCACTTATCAATATCAAATAAAGGTTAACGACCAACTCGTAGGAGATAAAGACAGATACTTTGAATTTTCTACACAAAAGCTCTGGCAATGGCGAGAAGAGCCACCTGAATGGAAAATGGCCCTGGGAAGTTGCACCTATATCAATGAAAAACAATACGACAGACCAGGTGAAGCTTATGGCGGTGACTATTCCATTTTTAATGCAATTCATGGAAAAGATCCAGATATTATGTTATGGTTAGGGGATAATATTTATATGCGCGAGGTGGATTTTTATGGTTTGTCCGGTTATCAAAAACGCTATACCCATACCCGTGATATCAAGCCATTACAAAAATTGTTAGCTCATACACATCATTATGCTATCTGGGATGATCATGATTATGGGCCAAATAATTCCGATAGGAGTAATATTCATAAATATGATGCGCTAGCTGCTTTTAAGCAGTTTTGGGCTAATCCAACTTATGGCTTTGATGGTAACCAATGCGCGGTGACGCAATTCAAATATAATGATGCTGAATTCTTTCTTTTAGATGACCGCTGGTTTAGAAGTCCTAATAATAGAAAAACCGGCAATAGAGAATATTTAGGTGAAAAACAGATGCAATGGTTGATTGATGCATTAGTCACATCAAAGGCAACTTTTAAGTTCGTAGCTATAGGTGGTCAGGTTTTAAGTAATGCATCATTATACGAAAATTACGCCACTTATCCGAAAGAAAGAGCTCAACTTCTGGATCTTCTTGTTAAGGAGGAATTAAAAAATGTCATCTTTTTAACCGGAGATCGGCATAAAACAGAATTGAGTAAAATCAAGCGTAATGGTATCGTTTTTTACGACCTGACCGTATCTCCATTAACCTCAACAGCCTATGATTCTTCTGATGAACCAAATAAAAATCGGGTTGAAGGAACACATTATGCTGAAAGAAATTTTGGCATTATAGAATTTTCAGGCGACTTTAAAAACAGACAATTAAAAATGATCATTTTTGATAAGCAAGGCAATAAAGTCTGGACAAAAACATTAGATAAACAGTAGAAAAATCATTAGGGCTCTTAGCCTTTAGACATTTTATCAATTAAAATCTTTGCAATGTTTTTATAAGCTGGTTGTAAAAGTTCATTATATTTAAATTTTAAAATCATTTCATGTCAATAGGCTTAAGTGTTATCTTATTTATTGGTATAGGAGTTGTTATTGCATTTGCCGGATACTACCTGGTCAGACTTGCAGATCAGCTGGCAGATATTACGGGGATAGGCGAAGCATTTTTTGGGGCAGTACTGCTGGGAGCCATAACTTCGCTGGCTGGAATTATCACATCAGTATCTGCTGCTTATCAAGATCATCCGGAGTTATCTATCAGTAATGCTCTGGGTGGTATTGCAGCGCAAACGCTTTTTTTAGCACTTGCAGATTTCTTTCATAAAAAAGCAAATTTAGAACATTCCTCTGCGTCTTATGAAAACCTCCTAGTGGGTTTGCTCTTAATTATCATGTTATGTTTTACATTAATGGTCGTTTTTTCACCTGAGATTTCTGTATTTGAAGTACATCCGGCATCAATAGTTTTATTACTCATCTATTATGCCGGGAATCGTTTAATACAGAAAGCAAAGAAAGTGCCCATGTGGTATCCCAGATCAACCCTTGAAACTGTTCAGGATAAACCCGATAAAGAAAACCTTAAAAAAACCAATCTTTATCAAATTTGGCTAATGTTTTTAGGCCTTGCTATAGTTGTAGGTTTATCAGGCTATGGTATCGCTGAGTTGGGCATACGTATTGCCGGAGAAACGGGTTTATCTGAAGGTTTAGTAGGCAGCCTTTTTACCGCCGTAGTTACTTCTTTTCCTGAGCTGATAGTAACGATTGCCGCCATTAGACAAGGTGCTTTAACACTGGCAGTTGCCAATATTATTGGCGGTAATTCATTTGATATATTATTCCTCTCATTTTCTGATATTGCTTACCGCGATGGCTCCTTATACCATGCTTTTGGGCAGGAGCAGATTTATGTTTTACTACTCACCTTATTACTAACTGCCATTCTGATTAGCGGCTTACTCATTAGGCAAAAAGAAGGGATTATTAAAATTGGCTGGGAAACCGCGCTGATCATCCTTTGTTTT
This sequence comes from Psychroflexus sp., assembly GCA_031581455.1. Lineage (GTDB taxonomy): Bacteria > Bacteroidota > Bacteroidia > Flavobacteriales > Flavobacteriaceae > Psychroflexus. Next base: position 28,735 of record JAVLBJ010000013.1, read on the forward strand.
ATAAGTGGTTATATGATTTTGTATGTTTAAAGATGTCATGTCATCGTTTTCAATTTAGCAGCTTTAAATGAAATGAATTTATAGGCTCTAGACGTTTATAGGTAAAAGCAGGGAGAAAATGTCAAAGAGTTGAAAAATGAAGCTTTCCGAAGTTTCAAACTTCGAAACAAATGTTTAGTTAAAATTTGTATTCTACCATTGTAACAACATACATTATTTTTTAAAACAGGTCATCATAAGTCTTGACTCTAATAGAGGATAAAATCTGAAATTGTAAATTTAAGATAGGGGAAATCTCTAACTAGAATCTGACGATAATCAAATTCTAATTTTAAAACCTTTGCAGGGTTGTGGTTAGAAAAGCTTTGACTTCGCTTTATGGTGAAAGACCTTTTGGGTCTAACAAAGACTTTTTATGATGAAAACCTTCAAATTTAAAATTGCTTAGTAAAATCAACAACTTTAAAATAATAGGTAAACCCAACACCTAAGTTTAAACCACTAATGGTTGTTTCATTTTCGTTTTGTGTTTGTCTTTCAAATTGATAACTTAAAAACGGTTCGAGTGAAACACTGTTGTTAAAAAAGATTGCATAACCCGCACCTACCTCATATGAGAAGAATTCGCTTTCCAATTCAAGGGGTCCTAAATAATTATCTACCTCAGAATTTTGTTTGGCAAAAGCTACACCTGCTTCCGCGAAAATTCCATTTTTAAGGTAGTACCTCACAAATGGTCCAGCGGAATAACTGGTTGTTGTATTAATTTGGTCCTCATTTCCATTTAAATTTCCAAATTGTGGAGGTCCGTCGATGTACTCCGTCTTTTGCCTCGAAAAGAAAAAACTGGCTTCTAAACCAATGGCTAAACGATCAATGACAAAATAACCTGCTCTTGGACTTATAGAAAAATTGAACCGACTGATGTCTTCAATAGCGCTTTCAGGACTATCAATTTTTGAAGCATTGAAAGTCAGTCCTCCATTAACCAAAAATTGTCCTTTTTCAGTTGGTCGTGCATCATCATACTGAGCAGAAGCATTGATTGAAAATAATAAAACGAAGGTTAAAAATAGGTTTTTCATCGATGCAGAAAATTATTTTAATAATCTACAAATAAAGTGAATTTTATTACATTTACATAACCCTAGTCTGGTTTTGATTTAAAATTCAATCACAACATAAGCACATTTTGAAATTCTCTATTACCTCGTTATTCCCCTATTAGTTCATCCCTTAACATGAGTTATAAATTACGATTTTCCTACACGTTTTGAAGAAGTGTAAAGATTCCCGGTGTTGTTTTACCTATGATCTGAGTTCGATTAGTCTAATATAGTTATTTGACTGGTATTCAAAGCATTTTGAAAATGAAGTAATTGTTTTTTAACAAAAAACAAGTACGCGATAAGCCCTCATATAAGATTTGTTATGAAGTTTCCGACTCATCTATATCTTAAATACTCAACTTGACATATGTTTTTAAGCTCATCATTCACCATCTGAATAACAGATCTTTTTCTAAATAATATTTTGTCATGAAGAGTCATTAAGCTGTTTTTCATATTGTTAAGAACTTGAGTAATAAGGTGTATACCATCTATAAATAAAAGCTTTTCAAGCTTTTTAGAAATATATCCTTTGCATGCAAATAGTTTTCCAAATATTCCTTTTAAAAAACCTTATTTTTTTAAAGTTCTCTATCATCAACATTGCTTATCGCGATGGGTCTATTTACCACGCTTTTGGTCAGGAGCAGATCTATGTTTTACTATTAACATTATTACTAACCGTTATTCTGATTAGTGGCTTACTCATTAGGAAGAAAGAAGGAATTATTAAAATAGGCTGGGAGACCGCGTTAATCATCCTCACCTTTATAAGTGGTTATCTGATCTTGTATATTTAAAAGTGTCAACGTGTTCTTAACCATCCGGTTATGCTCAATCGCAGTCCTTTGTTCACTTTCAAGACCTCATGCTCGAGCACCTGACTTTCAAATAGGACAGTTCTCCCAAAGCTGGGATATATAGGAATGATCCGTTCTTTATCATTTGCTGTTTTATAGATCACCAACTCGCCGCCATGCTCTTTTTGCCAATCTTCGTTCAGGTAGATGACCATGGAAAGTCTTCTACGTAGATCATGCTGGAAAACATCTAAATGTCGCTTGTAATAAGTACCCTTTGGATAAACAGCATAGTGGAATTCTTTTTCGATAATGCCTAAAAAGCAGGTTGTATTCAAATAGTCTACAAAGTGATCAATTCCTTTTAAAAGCCTTTTTTGATAAGTTGATGCATGATGCCGATCTATCCACTTAATAAAATCACCTCTGATCTCTTTGCGTATTATTTCGTTAGTTTTACTACCGATCGCCGCTTTTTTAAAACTATCTATTTCATAAAATTGGAGCATTTCTTCTTTACAGTTGACTATAACCTTTGTGTCAAAAAAAGAATCTACAACACTAAATTGTTGATCTTGAAGATCTGAAATTATACGTTCGTACAAGTCTACCCGACGATCTGCAACTTGCTGACTTAATAAAGTGTCGATCATTTATTACCTGAATATTTAATTTTGCAAGCTGTAAAAGTAGACTATAAAATAATAGCGAATGAGATAATATTTTAATGTCCTAATTATCAATTATTTATATTTTTTTACAAAGGTTAATTACCAAATAATGCTTTGCGTCTCTTGCGACACTGCGGTAAATAGTAAAGTTTAAAAATTAGCTATGATAACTGCATCATTAAGGTTCGCCCTGGGAATGCTGACCAAATTAAACAGCACTACTATTAAACAAGCACCTTAGTCAATTAGATAATTTAACACAAAAAAAAAGCCGAAGTAAAACTCCGACTTTTCTCTTTTTAGGATTCGTTATTAACATCAAGGATTACATCTCGATATCAAACCTGTCTAATTGCATTACTTTCGACCATGCCTGCACAAAATCAAGTACAAACTTTTTTTGCGCATCATTACTTGCATAGATTTCTGATAAGGCTCTGAGTTCTGAATTTGAACCAAAAATCAAATCTACACGAGTGGCGGTCCATTTTCTTTCTCCGGTCTTTCTGTCAACGATCTCGAACA
>JAVLBJ010000013.1:31939-39543 GCA_031581455.1 Psychroflexus sp.
ACACGAGTGGCGGTCCATTTTCTTTCTCCGGTCTTTCTGTCAACGATCTCGAACAATTTGTCTTTTTCCGAGATGGAGTTCCATTTATACTTCATGCTCAATAAGTTCACGAAGAAATCGTTGCTTAGCGTTCCTACTTCATCAGTAAGCACACCATGCTCGGAATTATCATAATTGGCACCTAATACACGCATTCCACCAACCAGCACGGTCATTTCCGGTGGCGTAAGGTTGAGCAGTTGCGCTTTATCTACCAATAGAGCCTCGGCCGTATAGGTATAATCATCTTTCATATAGTTCCTAAAGCCATCAGCCTCAGGTTCCAGATATTGCATGGACTCAACATCGGTTTGTTCTTGTGAGGCGTCCATTCTACCGGGCTTAAAAGGTACTTTCACATCTATACCGGCTTTGCTCGCGGCATCTTCGATGGCAGCATTTCCTGCGAGCACGATAAGATCGGCCATGGAGATGGCTTTATCACCTTTAGCTTTACGGTTGAACCTTTTCTGTACTTTTTCAAGGGAACCGATCACTTTATCAAGCTCCTCCGGGTTATTGACCTCCCAATCCCTTTGTGGGTCCAACAGGATATGTGCTCCGTTCGCACCACCACGTCTATCGGATTGACGATACGTAGAAGCCGATGCCCAAGCTACTTTTACCAGCTCGCTAGTGCTCAAGTCAGTGTCGAGCACAGCTTTTTTCAATGCTTCCACATCATCGCTGTTCACAAGCGTGTGATCGACCTCAGGAATCGGGTCTTGCCAGATGAAATCCTTCTCCGGCACTTCCGGTCCTACATAAGAGCTCTTGGGTCCCATATCCCTGTGGGTCAATTTAAACCAAGCCTCAGCAAATGCCTTTTGAAAAGCTTCTTCGTCTTCCAGGAACCGCTTGGATATCTTCCTGTAGACAGGGTCTTTGATCAGTGCAATATCGGTCGTCAGCATATAAGGCTTTCTGTTCTCTCCTTCAAATGGATGCGGTATGATTTTTTCTGCATCTTTGGCCACCCATTGATCGCCACCTGCAGGACTTTTCATCAACTCCCAGTCATATTTGAACAAAAAGGTCAAGTAATCGTGGCTCCATTCGGTAGGCGTAGATGTCCAGGTAACATCGACTGATGAGGTGATCACATCTTCTCCTTTTCCGGATTTGTAATCATTTTTCCAGCCCAGTCCTTGCTCTTCAATAGGTGCTTTTTCCGGAGCTGGTCCTTTGTGGGAGCCATCAGCGGCAGCGTGGGTCTTACCTAAGGTGTGTCCACCGGCGATCAGGGCAACGGTTTGCTCGTCGTTCATTCCCATACGCTTAAAGGTGATACGGGTTTTTTCAGCCGCGGCCATAGGATTTGGCTCACCGCCTGGACCCTCCGGGTTTACGTAAATCAATCCCATTTGAGAAGCGGCTAATGGATCTTCAAGTTCTCCGTCTTCATCAAAACGCTCACTTTTAAGTAGCTCAGATTCCGGCCCCCAATAAATATCTTTATTAGGCTCGAAAACATCTTTACGACCTCCGGCAAAACCGGTCGTTTCCAATCCCATATCCTCTAAGGCTACATTTCCGGCTAGGATCATCAGATCGGCCCAAGATATCTTCTTACCGTATTTCTGCTTTACGGGCCACAACAGCCTTCTTGCCTTGTCCAGGTTAGCATTGTCCGGCCAGGAATTCAGCGGCGCGAACCTTTGTTGACCAGAGCGAGATCCGCCACGACCATCTGCGGTCCTGTAAGTTCCGGCACTATGCCACGCCATTCGGATGAACAACCCTCCATAATGACCCCAATCTGCAGGCCACCAATCTTTAGAATCCGTGAGCACATCTCTAATATCTTCTTTCAAGGCATAGTAATCCAGACTTTTAAAAGCCTCGATATAGTCATAGTCAGATCCCATCGGTGAGGATTTCTCTGAGTTTTGACGAAGGATAGCTAGGTTCAATTGATCGGGAAAGAACTCTTTCTTCATTTCCTTATCAGCCGAAGCTGATTTCGCTTCTTCTATCGCCGACATATAAGGGCAAGCTTCAATACCTGCCGAGGGCGATTGTGCATAGATAGAACCCATTGCTAAAAATACAATGGATAGAATTAATTTTTGCATAGATGAAATTTTTAAGTGTTTCATTTAGCAAATCTACAAGGAAAAGTCTTTTGCAGGAAGGTTCTTAAATTCTTTTCTCAAATACTAGCATAGATTTTACTTATGGAAGAAGGATATTTTAAAGGTATTGATGATAATAGAAGGTCAAATGGGCTTTATTGAACTAAGGATAAGGAGATGAAGTCCAGGGAATTTTAATCGAAGGCCATTTTCCGGGAAGTCATCAGTAGAGCAAATGTTTGATGGACTTATTCTTCCAACCTGCTTGATAGGCATTTGTCGTAAAATAGATCTTAAGGTCGGCCTGATAAGAATTATCGACAAAGAATATTTTCTTTGCTGCCTGATAAGCGTGATCGGTAAAAAACCATCTTCCATCGTTCTTACCGGCCTGATAGGAATGCTCCACACGAAATACGACAAGGTCGGCCTGATAAGAATGTTCTACTACCTTTACTTTGATATCCGCCTGATACGCTTGGTCCGTTGAAAACACTTTTTGCGCATTGCATATCATTGTGCTCAAAAGGAAGATGAAAAAGCTTAATAAGACCTTCATGATTGATATTTACAGGCTTATGTCCAACCGGTTACAAGAAATCGGATTACAAAATAACTATTATAATATCAAGTCCCTAAATATTGTAAAAATTATCGGTCACATTTAGATAAGTTGACATTAAAAACAAGGTTCTCTTATCATAAAAAGGGCAATTATCTGCAATGGTCAATAGGCTTGAATTCCCCTAAATTCTGATCAGACAATAATGACATTTATCACTTTAAACAAATTCTATTCCAAAATTTACCGAACTTAAACGTTATCGTAAAAAAAGTATTTTGATTTGGTCATCAAGCGTTATATATTCGGAGATCGAAATCCAAATTAGCATGCAAAACCTTTTAAAAGAAACCCAGCAAACCTTAGGCAAGCCTTATCATGATCTTGAATTCCTTTTAAAGGCATTAGAAGAAGTAATGATTGAAAACGGAGAATCTGATATTGCCACTCAAATTCCCTACATCAATAATATTAAAGATGAAGCCTTAGATGATATTAAATCTAACCATCTTCAATTGTATTCTATCATTTTTCAATTGATTAATATGGTAGAAATTAATGGTGCTGTTCAAAATAGACGTCAGGTAGAAGGTGATGCTTTAGATCATGTCAACGGACTCTGGGCAAAGAACTTTAAGTTGCTTGAAAAGGCCGGCATAGATAAAGATGAGATATTGGACAAGATTAAGGAGATCAGCGTTGAGCCTGTTCTTACCGCGCATCCTACGGAAGCTAAGCGAGCAACCGTTTTAGAACACCATAGAGAGCTGTATCTTTTAGTTGTGCAAAGAGAAAACACCATGTATTCAAATTTAGAGCTTGAAAATATTAGGCATAATATTAAACAAACGCTTTATCGTTTATGGAAAACAGGAGAAATCTATTTGGAAAAACCGGAAGTAAACGACGAATTAAGAAATATACTGCATTATTTAACCAATGTATTTCCGGAAGTGATTCCTATTGTAGACCGAAGGTTGAAACAAGCCTGGCAATTTTTAGGGTATGATCACAGAGAGATCAGTCAACATATGGCTTTTCCTAAAATTACACTTGGCGACTGGGTAGGCGGAGACCGCGATGGTCACCCATTAGTAACAGCTGAGGTGACTAAAAGCACTTTATTACAGCTAAGGCTTAATGCATTTGTAGTCATCAAACGTATTTTAAGTCAATTAGTTCAGCGTTCCAGCTTTACTATATCGCTGGATAAAACATCAAAAACATTTCAAAACAGAATACATGAAATGGTTAACCAACTTGATCATAGCGGGAATCAGGCTTTAGAAAGAAATAAAGGCGAAGCTTTTAGACAGATGATTAACCTGATGATTAATAAGTTGCCGGTAGATGTCAAACGAGGTCACGCCACCCGACTTATGGGCACGCAGGGTGCTTATGTACATTCACAAGCTTTGATTAGTGATTTGCAACTGCTCCAAAAGGAATTGTTAGCATTTGGCGCTGAAAGCATTGCCTATGACGATGTCGTTAAAGCTATCAGAATTGTACAAAGTTTTGGGTTTCACCTGGCAGCATTAGATATCCGTCAAAATTCAACATTCCATGATCAGGCCATGGAGCAATTGTTAGAAGCTTCACTTGCTGATAAAACCAATTTTAGCGAATGGCCTGAAAATGAGAGATTAGAATTTTTAAATAAGGAATTAGCATCAGCGCGACCTTTTACCACTTACAGTGCAGAATTAAAACCACAGGCTAAAGCTGTTACAGATGTCTATCGGGTAATATCAAAACATACCCATCAATACGGTATTAATTGTATAGGCTCTTTTATAGTAAGTATGACGCGTTCTTTATCAGATTTGCTATCAGTGTATGTCTTGCTTCGCGAAGCCAGCTTAGTTAAAATGACTGATGAAGGTCTTGTTTCGCAAGTGCCGGTTGTTCCACTTCTGGAGACCATTGATGATCTGGAAAACGGACCACAAATCGTAGATGATTTTTTATCACATCCGTTTACAAAACGAACACTGGCTTACCTTAAAGAAAGAAATCAACTTAATGAGCTTGCGCAGCAAGTGATGGTAGGTTACAGCGACAGTAATAAAGATGGTGGAATTATGGCCAGCCAGTGGTACTTGTATAAAGCCCAATATCGGATTAGCGAAGTAGGCAAGAAACATGGTGTTTCTATTAGATACTTTCATGGTAAAGGTGGTTCTATAAGCAGAGGTTCAGGGCCAACACATTATTTTATAAAAGCACTGGCGCCACAGTCTTTACATGATGCTATCCGTTTGACAGAACAGGGCGAGACCATCGCTCAAAAATATGCCAATAAGGTGAACGCCGCCTATAACCTAGAACTGCTGGCGGCTAATACACTAAGTAAATCTTTGCTAGATCAGCATCATAAACCGGAATTTCATCCTATGGCTGATACTATTCAATTTTTAGCTGATGAGAGCCAAAACCATTATGAAAAAATGATGAAAACTGAAGGCTTTATACCATTCTTTCGTCAGGCTTCGCCCATCGATGCGATAGAAAAGAGCAAGATAGGCTCAAGACCGGCCAAACGTACCGGTGCATCTACTTTAGAAGACCTTCGGGCCATTCCATGGGTTTTCTCCTGGAGTCAATCCAGGTTCAATATGACGAGTTGGTACGGCATCGGTTCGGCATTAGAGAAGTTGCAAAAAGAACATCCGGAGGATTATAAAAAGGTAAAGAGCTCATTAAAGGACGATGATTTCCTACGGTATGTGTTCACCAATATCGATACCAGTCTGGCCGCTACTGATGAAAAAGTGATGAAGATGTATGCCGATCTCGTGGAAGACCCGAATATAAAAGACCGATTCTTTAGTAGTATAAGTGATGAACTTGCTTTAACCAGAAGCCATTTGTTAAACCTTCTGGAATATGATATCGAAAAAAGAAGGAGATCACATTATTATAGCAATAAATTGAGGAGTTCATTGATGGAGATTATCCATAATAAACAAATCAATCTACTAAAAAAATGGCGTCAACTCAGTTCTGAAGAACAGCAGCAAGAAGGTGAATTACAGACAGAATTAATGTTATCAATCAATGCGATTGCCAGTGCCATGCGGAATACCGGTTGATCATTTTTGATAAAATTAGTAGCCTATTCATTCAAAGTACTGTCTTTAAGGTTTATCTTGGGCAGTGTTTTATAAAACCCAACGCGTGAGCGAAATCGTCTATAAACAATGTCTCTCTCCTCATTATAAAAATTATAATACAACTTAAGTTCATGCTTGCCTTTTTCAAGATGACTGATATCAATATAATGTAACAGTCCATCCTGATCAGAATGGCGACTTTTTGTATAGTACATAGGAGCATCAACCTTATCAGCATCTAATTCCAGATCATAGAATTGTTTGAGACAATCTAATTTTAATGAATCTACTTTATCTGGATACTGTTTTTTAAGATCATCATAATCAAATTATTTGTTTATATGATCTTCCTCAAATGTTGATTTATGAACTACAAAAACGGCTAAGGTTTTACTATTGACCTTCCTTTGCGGGATCCAAATGTAGTCTGAATATTCACCATTAGCCTGATCGGCATAATTTTGTGGCTGCATCACGAATGCTTTTGAGCCATTGGGTTTAAATGATAAACTTGACCTTATGTTTCCCTTTATAAATTCTTCTGCTATGATAGTAATGGCAGCAAATAATACTAAAAAAATGATGACTACCCATTTCTTATGGTTAGCTATAAAACCATAGTAGATATTACTGTAAAGTGGCGAGAGTAACAACCAACTTACAAGCTTATAAAAAGGATAGTAGAGCTTGTTCAAATAAGGAATACGTTTTACTAGATCAGCGATAAATAATCAGGCAAATAAGCGCCAAATACAACATTAGATACATATTGAAAGATCGTAAAATCTGTACGTTCAGGATAGAATTTTAACCATAAGAAAATGATCAGTCCAATTACAAATAACATAAATGTTATACCCAGGATGTTCATGAAAATGAAAAAGCTCAAAGAAAAAGCGAACTGGATATCTTTTCTAACTTGATGATCTGTTTCCGGTAGTTCAGCTGCTTAACGATGCTTTTTTTAAAACGAGGTGCGTATTTGAACTTATCAACACTTGTTTGATCATCATAGATATAGGTTAAGCCAATGTAAGCTGCCCAAACGCTCCTAAAGAGCAAATGGCTTATAAAACCAGCGATCAACCAGCCAATAGAGGCCTTTAAAAGTGCAATTATGTTATTACCTGTCGTGCCACGTGAAAATACTGAAAGACCATAATTGCTAAAGTAATACCCTAGTTCATCTACCACTGGGAACATACTGAATAGACCGTAAAGCACAATCCCGGAGATCAATATTTCCAGCTCCCAGCTAGCTTCCTGCAAGCGCTGCAGCCAATTCTTCTTGTCAAAGTATTCCTCTTGTTTATTCATTATCAGCTCTTATGAATCGTAAAACTATAAAACTTCCATTAACCCTGATCATTTAATTTTGTTTTTTCATTACTTCAGATGGGATCCAATGAACTTATCAAGTGATATCACTTGAACGATCGATATCTTAGCTTAATTTAAGGTCGTTTAATAAACTGTGTTGTTTGTTAGTTTAGTTATTGCTCTTTTTTTAAACTAATAATTTCCTTAGTTTAAATTTTGATGGTATTTTAAATTAAGACAGTTACTAATTATAGATCTAAGGCATATTTTAAATTATTGAGAGTTAATATTGCTTTTTAGTAAACTGGAAGTGAACTTTAAACGAAGTTGAGCTTATGGAATTTCACAGAAGGTGCTTCATGAAGTAAATTTTTTATCATAGAGCATCAGTGGACACCAAGAATTGATTTGAATCCTTACTAAAATCCGTGGTAAAACATTTTAATTCAAAGAATTGTTTTGTTCACTATTGCCGAACAGTAAAAATTTAAT
>JAVLBJ010000093.1:0-6241 GCA_031581455.1 Psychroflexus sp.
ATAGGTGGAATGGTAGAAGGCTCAGTTAGACTGGCCTGGAATGAAGTGAAAGCCAATGACCTTAGCGGATATAAGATCTACTGGCGGAAGACCACTTCACCTACCTGGGATAATGCCCGTTTTGTTGGAAAGCAAACCAAATTTACTTTAGAGGGTATCGTTATCGATAATTATCTGTTCGGCATCGCAAGTGTGGATAAAGAGGGGCATGAAAGCGTAGTGGTCTTCCCATCAGGATTGTTACGATAAGATAAAACTAAAATTTCAATAAAAGGTTTGAGGTTTGTATTTAGAAACAGCTTAAATATCACATTATCAGTTAGAATATTTTGTTTTTAAGCAATTGACCCTCTTAAATATCGTATTTTTGCTAGCTTAAATTTTTATCATTTGTTGCGAAAACTTAGTTTATTCATCTTTTTGATTTCATGTTGTTTAAAGCTTTCAGCTCAAGAGAAGAACGTTGAAACACAAAACCTTCTTTGGGGTAGATATCTATTAAACTTCCAGTTCTCAGAAAAATGGACACCTTTCTTTGACGTGGAAGAAAGATTATATGTGTTTCCATTTAGACAGCATCAATTTTTGCCAAGTATTGGCATTAATTATGAGTTAGACAAAAGTTTTTCATTAACAGCTGCAATGATGTATTTTGAACTTACGCTTCCGCAGGATCAAGACGCTGGTCTTAAAGAGCTACAACAAGAATTAAGACCACAAATAGCCTTAAATTATAAGCATGCGATTAATCAAAAATTGAGTTTTTTAAGTCGTTTAAAGTTAGAATGGCGCTATAAAAGAAGACCGGACGAAGTAGATTACAACTTTGCCAATAATAGATTGCGGATGCGTATGGGTCTAAGTTATAAAATAATTAAAAAATTGACAGCTAAACTCTTAGAAGAGATACATATCAATATAGGTAATAATATTGTCAGAAATGTATTTAACCAAAATCGACTATCTGCAAGTATAAATTATAAATTAAATGAAAAACTCCAATTTGAGGGGGGCTATCTTTACTGGTTCCAACAAACCAGTTCAGGGGATGATTTCTTCAGTAGGAATATTGTCTATTTTACAATTAAGCAAAATCTGAACTTTAACTAAACCCTCTAGGCGAGAACAAGACTTCCATGGTTTTTTGAAGAAATAATCGCCTAACTTCTCATTTACAATAGCATTAAAACCAGTCTTTTCATATTTCGATAGAAATATCATATCACTTTATATTCATGCCAACCTATTCCTGATGGCTAAAGGCTTTTTATCACCTTTTAAATAGGAATTGAGGTTCATATGTCATTTGTATTTAAAATATTTATGTATTGCATATTAAATATAAATAATGATTATCTATAAATGATTCAATATTTGCATCAACAATACATCAAAACATAAATGCAGAACGTCATGAACAAAAAAGAGCAACACGTCAAATTAGTAGATGGGGAATTTACGCCTTTACAAGCAGCAGATATCGTATCATCACTGATAGAACAAAAGATCAACTTCCATAAAGTTGAAAATCTACAACACTGGGAGAAAGATCATAAAAATGATCAAAAGCCTTTTATTAAAAGGGTGAAAGAGCTGGAAGATGCAGAAAAGGAAGCGAAGTCATTTATATTGAATAAAGAGTTCAAAGGGAAAAAGATCAAGATCAAAGGGCATCTCACCATAAGTATTGAAGAATGATCTTACTGAAAAAACTATTAAACAGAAGCTATGAATGTACAAACATTTCATCAAGCACAACAAAATGGGAGGTTGGACAGCGCAAATGACCAAAGACCTTTTCTCTCCAGAATAGCATCTTATATGTTATGGTCTTTTTTCATCTTGAGCGTAGGTATCCTGGTCTATTATCAGTTAACATCGCCTGATTGGAACGGGCATAATATTTTTAGGATAAATGGTTTCACCCTGTTAATTTGGTCTACTGTACTTTTCTTTAATGCCGTCTTGAGCACTTATGCTAAGAATTATCTTGCGGGATTTAAATATCAGCAAAGATTTACTCTACTAAGCTTGGGTTTCGCTCTATCGGTGATGCTCATGGTGGCATCCGATCATGTGATACCGCTATTATCCGGTTGGTTCGGTATGAGCATTTTCATGTCCGGTTTGATCGGCGTCAATAAAGATTGGAAAGAAGCCAAAGAGGCAGGTAAGTATTCATTGCGCTTCTTTTTAAGCGGTGGTATTTTACTCAGTATAGGCGTTTTATTATTAGCTTATCAAGTTGATGATCATACACTAAAGGGAATTATCACTAAAATAGACAGCGTTCCTTATTATCTTACATTAATAGCCGCATTGTTCATCATTACCGCCGCATTGGTCCAATCAGCCATCTATCCGTTCCATAGATGGTTATTATCAGCGATGACCGCACCTACGCCGGCATCCGCCTTAATGCACGCCGGATTTGTCAATGCGTCCGGTATTTTGTTAACGCTATTTTCCGTGATCCTTATTACGGCAGATACGCTGACACTGATATTCATCATAGGAGGTTTGACGGCTATTTTAGCGCAGTTTACTAAATTATTGCAAGTAAGTGTCAAACAGAAATTGGCCTGCTCCACCATCGCGCAAATGGGCTTTATGATCATGCAGTGCGGACTCGGTTTCTTCAATGCCGCGATCGCTCATTTGATATTACACGGATTTTACAAAGCTTATTTATTCTTATCGGCCGGAGAAGAAATTGCCAGAAGTCAACCGCAAGATCCGCCTAAGATAAGGATCAAACCGCTACAGGCTGTGGCTGTACTATTATTCGGTAGTTTAGGTGCGTTCCTTTTTGTGTATCTCACGGGAAAGACCAGTTTTACCGATAGTAGTATTTTCTTAACGCTTATCGTAGCCATTACGGTAGGTCAGGCCACTTATAATATCGTTAAACAATCCATCCTGACCTATTTTGAAAAATTATCAGCTTCCCTTCTTTTATTTACCATAGGTATCAGCGTTTATGCCGTTGTTTATAATGGAGTGAGCCTGATGATGGCGGACTTACCCATGATAGGTCAACCTCAAGACCTAAGCATACTTCAGATCACGTTCGGGGTGATATTCCTGGTAGGCTTTTTCCTGATGAAATTAGGCGCTTATCGCAATTCCCCTTGGTTATATGTGAAGTTGATGAACTTATCACAACCTTATAAAAAAACAACTTTTCCTGTTCAAAGTAAAGCCAAATGAAGAAAGAACAACTAAAGAATACCATCGCAGATGCGGCGCAGACAATTGGCAAGACCTGGCCACTTTACGCCTTTGTAACCTCTAATCCGCTATCCGGATACGAAGGAATGCCTTTTCCTAAAGCCATGAACGAAGCGGGAAATTTAAGTGGAGGAAATTTATATCCTGATCCAGAAGTATTGGAGGAAGCCTGGCAATATGGGGATATCAATGATAAGCGATTGAAGGCATTACTTAAAGCAAACAAGGTCAGTGAGAGTCCGGCTGAGTGCTTGAAGCAGATGAAGTCCGCTAAGAAAAGAGCAAAAAGCTCATCTGATAAAGATGTGGATAGGCTCATGGTCAAGTGGCTGATGGCATTCCTGGATGAAGGGCTTGCCGAATGGGAAATGCCGGGGAAAGATAAAGGCTTTTATCAAGCATGGAGATCATTAGCCAGATACGATAATGAAATAGATATTAAAGCCATTGAAAATATAACGGATAATGCCTTAGATACCATTAAACTGATATTAGGTGATTTCCCTGAAAATGTGCACAAAGATATCATAAGACATCACATTGCTGCACTTCCGGGTTGGACCGGCTATATAAAATATAGATTAGAAGAAAACTCCACCTGGCAGCAAAAATATGATCTGACCTTAGAAGATTACCTTGCGGTAAGGCTCAGCATATCCAGAGCTTTAGGTGCAAAAATAGTACCTAAAACAGCGGATTTTGATGATGATAAAAAGGTCAATGAATTAAAATACATTTGGTTAAAAACCTGGGAAAAGAGTTTTCAGGATAGATTATCAGAACAGCTCCGACATCAAGTTGTAAGTAAAACCGATAATGAGCAAAGACCGGACGCACAAATGGTTTTCTGTATCGATACCAGGTCCGAACTGATAAGAAGGCACGTAGAAAGCAAAGGTAACTATGAAACCTTTGGTTATGCCGGATTCTTCGGAATAGCTATGGATTACATCGACCAAAATAGCGGTATCGATATCAAATCCTGCCCGCCTATCTTGAGTTCAGCCTATAAAGCTACTGAAGAGAGCAAACCTGATAAGAAGGAAGACCTTGAGAAGTATCGTTTAAAGCAGGAGAAAGCCAATTTCAAGGATTACTTTTTAAAACGGATGAAGAACATGCTGCCTTCAGCTTTTGGTTTTGTGGAAGGTGCTGGGTTTTTCTATGGTTTGAACCTTCTGGCCAGAACTTTGATCCCACAACATCTCTATGATCCTGAGAAAAAGCAAAGTCGGTCTTACGAACATTTATGCGAACCGAAGTTGGACCACATCCATACCGATGGGGCCGACCTCAAGATAGAAGAAAAAGCAACCATCGTCAAATCGGCCTTTACTTTAATGGGCTGGACGAGTTTTGCCGATCTCGTTGTATTCGTAGGACACGGAAGTCATTCTAAGAACAATCCATTTGCTTCCAGTTTGGATTGTGGTGCATGTGCGGCCAGTCCCGGAAGACATAACGCCAGAATGCTCGCCAGATTAGCCAATGAAGATGCGGTAAGAGAATATCTCAAGTCAGATGGGATCGCTATACCGGACCAAACGGTCTTCATCGGTGCAGAGCACAATACCACAACAGATGATATCTTACTTTTTGATGCTGATGTTCCGGTAGACTATTCAGAAAGATTAAAGCAACTAAAAACAGATCTGCAGCAAGCTCAGGTCTCGGCTACTCAAGAACGTTTGAAGATCGATCAAAAAAGTGTCCTCAAAGCTCATCAAAAAACGAATGATTGGTCAGAAACACGCCCGGAATGGGGATTAGCTAAGAACAAGGCCTTTATCATAGGTCCAAGGGATTTGACCAAGCATCTGAACTTAGAAGGCAGTTGTTTTCTACATTCTTACGACTGGCAATTAGACGAAAACGGCAACGCCTTAGAAGGGATCATGCAAGGACCCATGGTGGTTACCCAATGGATCAATAACCATTATTATTTCTCTACGGTTGATAATGATAATTATGGCGGCGGGTCCAAGATCTTCCATAATATATCAGGTAGATTTGGTGTGGTCATGGGCAACGGTAGCGACCTGAAAGCGGGATTACCGCTGCAGTCCGTAAAAGCAACAGATGAGCAGTTATACCATCAACCGCTTAGGTTGTCCGTTTACATCCATGCGCCAAAGCAAAGAATAGAAAGGATATTAGAAAAGAATAACAACTTGAGATCGCTTTTAGATAATGAGTGGATCTATCTTTTATGTGTAGACCCTACTGAAAATGATCAGATATTCAAATATGAGAAAGGCCTGGAATGGAAAGATGCTTTTAAAAGTCAGGCTGTTTTAAAGCATTCTAGTACCAGTTGTTAAAAATTCAATGGGCATGAATTTAATAATGAATCTTTATATTTTTATGACTTATTATTCCAATAATAAGTAGATTTAAAGAACATAGGCAACTTGTCAAAATATTCTCATATAAGACTGGTCATATTATTAAACTATCAATTTAAGAGTTTTAAAATGATGATATTTTAAATATTAGTTGATTTAACAATAAAATATCTACATCCAATTTCATTTTTGACTTGAATCTATCGTTTAAAGCCATTTCATAGAAAAAATAAAAAAAACATCATTTAGTTGTTTTTTAAGGGCTTAACATAGACAAGGTAGCTGCAGACTATAGCATACTTAGTTGAATTAGATCAGTAATGTCAAAAGCTGGCTCATTCGATTCTTTATTTAACGAAATAAACCATCAAATTAGTGCACACCATATCATCATCAAGAAAGGAGCTATTGTAGATACTAATGTAATAGATACACATTTGAAGCCAAAGGGAAGAAAAAACTTTTATATTACTAAAGATCAAAAAGATGAAAACGAGGTAAAGGTTGATAAAGTTTACCTGTACAGGGTAGATAAAGATGCTTCATGGTTAAAAAAACTGGTAAATAAATATATGGCTATAGAAAAGCATTATTTAACCGATGTTGAAGGAGTTGTCCTAGGTGTAGTAACGACCAAAACCAGCACTAATGAAATTAGCAATTTA
>JAVLBJ010000014.1:0-12519 GCA_031581455.1 Psychroflexus sp.
TATTGCGTCTTTTTCTCCTATTATCAATTCTTTTATCCGGTCTATTCTCATGGGCACAACCACCAGAAAAGATCGATTACACCAGCGACCGGACCCAGAAAGATGAGGCCCGATTCCCCAATGCGCTTCTTTTCTCTAAAGTAGATAAGCAGGTCAAGTTCGATCATCAGGGAATAGATGTCTATTGTGATAAGGCGATCTTCTATCAGGATGAAAATTACTTCAAAGCTTACGGTAACGTGAAGATGAACCAGGGCGATACCATCCGTATGAACAGCGAATATGCGGAATATAATGGCAATAACCAGAAAGCCTTTGCCAGCGGTGATGTCGTGCTGAACACCCCGGACAATACCTTGACCACGGATACTTTATATTTCAACCGGATCAAGCAGGAAAGCTATTACGACTCGGGTGGCAAAGTTCGCGATACCAGTAGCACGATCACCAGCCGGATCGGTCGATATTATATGAAAGACAAAAAATATGTTTTCCGTCGCAATGTAGTGGTTCAACACCCGGAATATTTATTGGAAACCCAGCATTTAACTTACTATCCTGAGTCTGAGTCAGCTTATTTATTTGGTTCGTCGACCATCACCGGTGAAGAAAGCAAAATTTATTGTGAGCGCGGCTTTTATCAACTAAAACAGAATTATGGCTATTTTATCAAAAATTCTCGTATAGATTATAAGAACAGAAAGTTAGAAGGCGATAGTATTTATTTTGATAGAAATCGCGGATTTGCCTCAGCTACGAACCATATCAAAGTCACAGATACCATCAATCAAAGCATTACCAAGGGTCATTATGCAGAGTTGTATCGGAAGAAGGATTCACTGCTTATCACCAAAAACCCTTTGGTCTCAGCTTTAGAAGAAAAAGATTCTGTTCATTTGGCCAGCGATACTTTAGTCGTTACCGGTAAAGCAGATCAACGAATCGTTAGAGCTTATCATGATGCCAGAATATTACGAGCTCAAATGAGCGGGAAATCCGACTCTATATGGTCTAGTGAAGAAACCGGTTTAACTAAGATGATTACCCGACCTGTATTATGGTCAGAAAACAGCCAAATCACTGGTGATACCATTCACTTAAAAAGCGATGTTGAAGCCGAAAAGTTAGACTCGCTAATCGTTTTTAACCATTCTCTGGTCGTACAGCAAGATAGTCTGGGAAAGTTCAATCAAATTAAAGGTAAACGCTTGTATGGCCTTTTTAAAAACAATCAATTACATCAAATAGACATTGTTAAAAATGCAGAATCTATTTACTATATGCGTAATGATGAATCTGATTTAATAGGTATTGATAAGAGTTACGGCTCAACAATCACAGCTATTATAGAAGACAACGGCATAAAAGAAGTTACCTACTACGATAGAGCTGATAGCAAAACCTACCCAAAAAAAGACTTGCCTCCTAACGCTAGAAAAGTAAAAGGTTTTATCTGGCGTGGAGAAGAACAAATTTTTACTAAAGCTGATTTACTTACAGGTAGACCAGAGTTTGATTTACCTAAAATTCAAGGTCTGGATCCGCCTGATAATGAAATTGATTTTTTTGATGATAAAAAGATGAAATCTGATTATTTAAACGATACAGATCAAGAGGGTGCTGATAAGCCGTCGGCAAGTTCTGTTCCATCTGATACTTTAGTAGATCAGAAAAAAACAAAATCATTAAAATTGCCTAAGCAATAATCAGGGGCGTTTTAGAGTTTAAAGAACAGGAGAAAATTGAAGAAAGAGTTTTTTACATACCAGGCGCAAACCACACCACATCCGTTATTTGTAGAGGCTAAGTACGCGGAAGGCAGTTATATTTATGATACGAATGATAAAGCCTACTTAGATTTTATCAGCGGGGTTTCTGCTTGTAATCTCGGTCATCGACCGCCAGAAGTCGTTCAGGCGATCAAGCATCAATTGGACCAATACATGCATGTAATGGTCTATGGTGAATTCGCCCAATATCCGGCGGTTGAATTTTGCAGATTATTGGCAAGTCATTTACCGGAGCCATTGGAAAAGACCTATCTGGTCAATAGCGGCACGGAGGCGATAGATGGTGCGATGAAATTGGCCCGGCGCGCTACCGGAAGGTCGCAGATCATCGCCGCTAAGAATGCGTATCATGGGAATTCCTATGGCGCTTTGAGCTTGATGGACCATGAAGAACGGAAAGCCCCTTTTAGACCTATGGTAGGTGATATCACCCATATTGAGTTCAATAATGAAAATTGTCTATGTACGATCACTGAGAACACGGCTGCGGTCTGCCTGGAAACGATCCAAGGTGGTGCCGGCTTCATTGAGCCAGAGAACGATTATCTAAAAAAGGTGGCTGATCGATGTAAGGAAGTCGGCGCATTGTTCATTTTAGATGAAATCCAACCCGGATTTGGACGGACCGGCAAACTTTTTGGATTTGAACATTATGGCGTCGTTCCGGATATTTTAGTCATTGGTAAATCGATGGCATCCGGTATTCCGGTTGGTGCGTTTACAGCCTCAACGGAATTAATGGATTTGCTAAGTGACCAACCTAAGTTAGGTCATATTACCACTTTTGGCGGTAATCCGGTAGTTGCCTCAGCTGCTTTAGCTACCTTGCAACAGATATTAGGAGATGGTCTCATGAAAAATATCAACTGGAAGGAAAAATGCATCCGCGCGATGTTGATTCATCCATTGATTAAAGAAGTAAGAGGACGCGGGTTGATGCTGGCCATCATTCTCAAATCAGATGACATAGCTAATCAATTAGTTTTACAGGCTAAAGAAGAAGGTTTGATTTTGTTTTGGCTGTTGTTTGAGAAAAGCGCTGTAAGAGTCACGCCACCTTTAAATATTGAAAAGACAGATTTAGAAAAAGGTTGTCATTTGATATTAAAAATATTAGATCAATTAAATTGTTAATTAAATTGTTTATAACCTTTTAGTATGCGCTTAGAAATCCTTTCTAAATTCATTGTAAATTTAAACAATCAATAAATCAAAATATGTTCTCACATTTTTCTGAAGAATTTGATTATTCCCTCAAAAAGTTTGAATCTATGCTCAAAACCAATGACACATTGTTTTTTGACGCAGATGAGTTTGAACAAATTATAAGCTATTATATAGATGAAGGCAAATTTAATTTAGCTAAAAAAGCGCTGCGTGTCGCCCTTGAGCAGCATCCGGACTCATTTTCTATTTTGCTGATGAAAGCGGAAATTTTAATCATAGATGATGAAAACGAAAATGCGCTTGAGCTACTTAAAAATCTGGAGACTATAGAATCTCAAAACGAAGAGGTCTTACTTTTAAAAGCTAATTTACTGTCTAAATTAAATCAGCACGATGCCTCTATAAAAATTCTGGAAGATTTACTGGAGTTTTGTAGCGATTTGACTGAAGTTTACAACTTACTTGGTGTAGAATACTTATTAATCGATGATTACGACAGTGCTAATCAGTATTATCAAAAATGCTTAGACATTGATCCTCAAGATTATACCGCTCTATACAATGTGGTATTTTGTTTTGACTTTATGGATGAAAAGCAGGAAGCGGTAGATTTTCTATTAGATTTTATAGAACAGGAGCCGTATTCTGAAATTGCATGGCATCAATTAGGTAAGCTTTATTCTGATATGAATGAAAATGAAAAGGCTTTAGATGCTTATGATTATGCTTTGATTGCAGATGAATACTTCGCCGGTGCTTACATTGAGAAAGCCAAGCTGTTAGAAGATCAAAAACGATATAAAGAAGCCATAGAAAACTATAAGATAACCATACAGCTCGATGACCCTACAGCTTATGCCTATCATAGAATAGGTTGTTGTTATGAAGGAATAGGCAAGCATACACTGGCTTCTCAATGGTATAAAAAAGCGTTGCACGAAGACCCGATGTTTGATAAGGCATGGATGTCTTTAGCAAAAGTTTATTTGAGTAAAAACAATTATAAACAAGCACTACATTTCATAAATAAAGCCATAAGTATCGATGATGAAAACAGCCTATATTGGGATACTTTCACCTTGATAAGTCAAAAAATAGGCAACGAATCTGATGCGGCTTATGGTAGAAAAAAAAGCGAAGAAGTAAAAAGCATTCATGTTGATTACTTACTGACGGATATTGACGAAATGATTTTTGAAGAAGAGTATTTGGAAGCATTTTTAATGCTGGAAGAGATCGCTGATATTTTTGATAAGCCCGCAGAAGTGCACTACAGATTTGCCGGCTTATATTTTATGCTAAACGATCTTAAATCAAGTATTGATCATCTTAATTTAGCTCACCAAATGAATCCTGAGAAAGTAGATGTATTTGAAACCTTATTCCCGTCTATTTTCTATCCTGATAACTTTAAAAAATTAATGAAAGGTTTTGATGATATGTAGACAACTTGATCGCCATCTTTTCATTTTAATGACCTGTCTTTTATTAACTTCTGTACTATCAGCGCAGCAAGAAATCAGTATAAAAGGCTATGTAAAAGATAGTATTTCGCAACAGCCGCTGCCCTCTTCTACCGTTTTTATCGAAACCATAGCAGATAGCACGCTGATTTCCTATTCCATTACAGATCAAGACGGTTTTTTTGATATCCGTGAGTATGTAAAAGATAGCGTATTACGCTTAAATATTTCATACACGGGAATGAAACCCTATCAGAAAAAAATAAATATTAAGTCATCTCCCCTAGATATGGGAACTATTTATTTAAGCAGTCAGGTTGGTAAATTAGATGAAGTTGTTTTAAATGTAAAAAGATCACCTATTGTTGTTAAGAAAGACACTTTAGAATTTAATGCGCAATCTTTCAAAACGCAAGACGGGGCTAATCTTGAAGCTTTATTAGATAAATTACCGGGTTTACAGATAGATAAAGAAGGCAATATTACTGTAAACGGCAAACCAGTAGAACGTATTTTAGTCAATGGTAAATCTTTTTTTGGCGATGACCCTAAAATTGCATTAAAGAACTTACCAAAATCAATCATCGACAAAATTCAGGTAGTAGATACCAAGACCAAAGAAGAAGAATTTACCGGTGAAGATGGTGATGATGAAAACAAAACCATTAACGTGACGATAGATAAAGATAAGAACAAAGGATTTTTTTCAAGAGCCACCATAAGTGGAGGAACGGATAACCGCTATGCTATGAGTGGAATAGCGAATTACTTTAAAGATGATGTGCGCATTAGTATAATAGGTGGTTCTAATAATATCAATAGCCCGGGATTTACTTTTGATGAAGTTTTTGATATGATGGGCAGCGTAAGAAGTGTTACTAGAAGTTCTGGCGGTGGCTTTGGTCTTAATGGAATCAACTTTGGTGGTGGCAGTGGTATAACCAAATCTGATAATGCAGGCTTAAGTTATGTAGACTCATGGTCTAATGATCATGAATTAGAGTCTAACTACTTTTTTGGTGGTAGTAAAACCAGAAACGAAGTATCCACAAGACGCGAAAATATTTTACCTGATAGGAGTTTTTTCACTAATTCTAATAATCAATCAGTCAACCGCTCGCAGTCTCATAGAGCTAATGTAAATTATAGTGTAGAATTAGACACCTTAACACGGATTTCATTCAGACCGCAAATGCTTTACACTAATGGCAACAGTCAAAGCAGTCGGAATTCTTCATCAACTGATGCAGATCGTGATTTGATCAACCAATTATCGACTGAAAATCAATCTGATTTTGATAATGTTTCATGGAATAGTAATCTTACGTTTACCAGAAGATTTAAGCAAGAAGGCACTTATTTAAGGTTAAGATTTCAAAATGCACACGATGATAACGAAAGAATTAGTTTTTTTAACTCAACTCGTGAAATTTTTGATGAGGACACAGAAACACAAGTTCAAGACCAGCAAATCATAGATGCTTCTAAATCTAATAGTTATATCATCAATGGCAGATTTAGGAATTTGATCAAAAAACATTTGTATTACACCATAAATTATAATTATAAAACAAGCGATAATGAATCGATAAGAAATGTATTTGATTTTAATAATACCACAGATGCTTTTTCTGATTTAAATGAAGATTTAAGCAATACCTTTACCACAAGATCAAATAAGCATATTCCGCGAGCTGGACTTAAATATGATGACGATACTTTACGCATAGAAGGGCAGCTGGGACTTAACCGTATAGATTTAAAAACGGATAATGAAATTCAGAATGTGAGTTTTACTAATAATTTCAATATCCTATCCTATAACACGCGTTTTTCTTACAGGTTTACAAGGTCTAAAAGAATATCATTAAGACTTAGAAATTCTACTAACATTCCATCTGTAAGTCAATTACAACCTGTAAGCATTCAAACAGATCCACTTAATATTGTAGAAGGCAATCCTGATCTTAACGCCAGTATTGATCATAGAGTAAATTTAAATTTCTATGATTTTAGTTATGATTCCGGAAGCAGTTATAGTGTTTACATGAGCTACAGTTTTACAGAAGATCAGGTGGTGTCTGTAGTCAACACAGATGAAGATCTAGTAAGAACCAGGACCTACACCAATTTGAGCGGTAATCAACAACTGAGTTTATACCTGCGGTACAGTAAAAATTTAAAGAAAAGCAAAAATCAAAACGACCCTGAATCTATGAGGATTAGTGCCAGGTTAAACAATAACTACAGTAAGAATTTAGGGTTTTCTAACGATAGATTATTTAGAAGCGAGCGCTATGTCATATCCCCCAGCCTAAATTTTTACTATGAACTGGAAGATATGTTTACTTTAGATCCTAGTTTTGACATTTCTTACAACCTTACCCAATACAATCTTAATCAAAATCAAAACCAGGAATTCATCAATTACAATTTTGGTCTTGAGGCAGTAACTTACTGGCCGGAGAATGTCATTTTTGGCAATGATATTACGTTTACGCAATTTGGTAACGTCAATCCGGATTTTGATAATACGTCCTGGTTATGGAATGTAAGCCTGGGCTATACATTTGCTGATGACCGGGCTATAGTAAAGGTGAAAGCTTACGATTTGCTTAATCAAAACATCAATACCCAACGTCAAACCGGTGATGATTTTATACAGGATACACAGCAGCTTATTTTACGGCAATACTTTATGCTTAGCTTTACTTATAAGTTCAAAAAGTTTGGCGGTAAAGATCCCAACAGAAGAAATATGAAGATTTTTTAATAAGAAAGACATTTCCAGATAAATATTTAAAGATTATATAACACTATTAGCCGATTAATATTTATTATTTAATTATAGCGTTTAAATATTAAATTAATTTTACATTAGTCCGCTAAAAACTGAATAGTAAATGGCTAAAAATGTGTTTATAAGCGGTACTGGTTCCTACGCTCCGGAGAAGGTGATTCCCAATGATTTCTTTGAAAAAGTTGGCTCTAATGATGAATGGATATTCAACAATTTAGGAATAAAGGAAAGACGTGTGGTGGAAGGCGAAGCGACCTCAGATCTGGCGACTAAAGCGGGGTTATCTGCTATTAAGAATGCAGGTTTAGATGTTTCTGATATCGATCTAATCGTAGTGGCGACGACAACGCCAGACCGGCAAGCTCCCTCCTGCGCTTGTTTTGTCCAGGAAAAATTAGAAGCTTTTCAAGCCGTGGCCTTTGATGTAGCAGCCGTTTGTTCTGGTGCTTTATTCACCATATCAGTAGCTTATCAATTCATTAAAACCGGTACTTATAAAAATGTTTTGGTCATCGGTGCGGATACATTTTCTAATATCACGGATTGGCGCAGAAGGGATTCCGTCTTCTTTGGCGACGGTGCCGGAGCTTTAGTGCTAAGTGAAACCGATGAGGACAAAGGTTTTATGGATTTTGACCTGCATTCGGATGGACGTGGTAAGGAGCATTTTACCATTCCCGGTGGTGGTTCAGAGCAACCAGCATCAACTGAAAGCCTAAACGCCAATCAGCATTATTTTCAAATGAACGGTAAGGAAGTGTTTAAAACAGCTGTTAAAGTGGTTCCGGATTCCATTCATCGACTATTGGAACGCAATCAAATAAAGGTTGACCAGATAGATTATATGATTCCGCATCAACCCAGTATCGGCATCTTAAAGAATATCGCCAAAAGCATTGATATGCCATTTGATAAGGTGATGACCAATATGGATAAATATGCCAATACGTCCGGTGCTACCATTCCGCTGGTGTTGGATGAAACGCACAAAGCGGGAAGATTTAAGGATGGTGATCATCTGTTATTTGCCGCCGTAGGTGCAGGCTGGACCTGGGGAACCGCATTGTATAAATGGTGATCTCATCAAATTTATTTCAATCAATTAAATTCATTTCACAATAGCAAATAATATGTTCAAAGGAAAAACCTATCTGATAACCGGCATCGCGGATGAGCATTCGCTGGCCATGTACGTCGCCAAAGAGATCATCAAAAACGGTGGCGATGTGGTCTGTACCGGATTAGGCGTCAGCAAATATCACAAGAACTTATCGGATAAAGCTCAACAGTTCCTCAGCGATAGTTACGCCCAATTTAAAAAAAGTGTCCGCCGGGAATTAGGCGATAAGGTGCTGACCCATGATCTGGATGTTACTCTAAATGATAGTGTTCAGGAGTTTTGTGATTTTTTAAAATCAAAATCGGTGAAAGTTGATGGTCTACTTCATGCGATCGCCATGGATAGAACGATCAGGAACAAAAAGGTAAAACCGCTATTAGAAGTCAACTTTGAGGAGTTCTGCGACACCATGCAAGTATCTGCTTTTTCGCTGGTTAGCCTGGTAAGCGCGCTAAAACAAAATGAACTGCTCAACAAAGATTCGTCCATTTGTTCCCTAAGTTATATCGCGGCTCAAAAAGTGACCTTTCATCCTTACCGGAACATCAGTATCGCTAAGGCTGCTTTAGAACGCATTACCATAGAATTAGCCGATGAACTAGGTAGGAAAGACGGTACGCGAGTGAATTGTGTAAGATTCTCTCCTTATCTGGGAAGTAAGGCCGGCACGGCAACCCTCAATTCAGAAGATGTAGACTTTGCCGGCAAAAAAAGCCCTTTAGGCAATGCTCAGCCGCAAGACTTAGCTTTTGAAGTAGCGCATTTACTGCACCCGGATGTGAGGATTACAGGAGAAATCAGACATGTGGATGGTGGTTATAATATTGTGGGGTGATCAGATAAATGGATTTGCACCCTGAATAAAAAACAGTGTACTACATTAGGCAAGGGTCATCCACCACCTATGCAGAATATAGGTGATTCAGATATTGATGCGATCTATATGACGATCCTTTCATAAGATCAGTCTTAAAATAGATTTTAAAATAATAGCTATATTTGATGTATGAACAAAATGATTTGCATTTACCAATTGCATCGCAAAGCAGTGAACATCTTCTGGACTGACCTTCTACAAAACATAGGATATGAGATACTTTAAAGCAATTATTACAAGCTTATTCCTTCTACTAATTTTTCAAATCGCTTTTGCTTAAGAGTCAGCTCATGAAATTTCAATAAAGGTTAGCGTAGATGAAAAACTATCAGATCCGTTCAATGAGGAAGGCAGAATATTTGTCTTTATGAGCCTGGATTCTGATATCAAATCGCCCAGAAAGCAATTATGGCCGGATACGTTTAAAAAAACCAAAATTTTCGCCAGGAATATTGATGATTTTAAAAAAGATAATCCGTTGATATTAAAGTATGATGATCAGTGGATCGGCACGCCTGAATGGACATTTAAGGACGTGCCTGCCGGAGAATATTTTGTGCAGATAGTTTGGAACCAGGTTTCGAACACATCCCATGTCAACGAACCGGGCAATTTGTATAGTAAAAGGAAGCGTCTAGCCGTGGATGGATCAAATGAATTTTCTTTTGTTCTTGACAAAACAATAGAACCCAAAAAAGTTGATGATTACCCATTAGCCAGAGTGGTTAAAATGAAGAGTGATACTTTATCAAAATGGTGGGACAAAGAAATGTTCTTAAAAGCATCCGTTTTACTTGCGCGTGATTATGACGGAACCAAATCCTATCCTATCAGGTATAATGTGGCCGGTTATGGTGGTCGCTATACCAGAATCAACGGGATACTAAACGATGATGATTTAATGGATTGGTGGATGTCAGGTGACGCCCCTGAAGTGATCAATGTATTTCTGGACGGACATGGTCCTTTTGGTGATCCTTACCAAATGGACTCAGAAAATAGCCGACCTTATGGTTATTCATTAATTCACGAACTTATTCCTTATATTGAAGAGCAATATCGCGGTACGCAAAATGCGACCTACCAATTCGTGGACGGATGCTCAACAGGTGGTTGGGTATCACTGGCATTACAATTATATTACCCGGATAGCTTTAATGGGGCATTTTCCTATTTCCCGGATGCCATAGCTTTTGATAACTACCAATTGATCAATATCTATGAAGATGAGAATGCTTTTGTTAATGAATTTGGTTATGAGAGACCTGTATTACGCGAAACCTCTGGTGAACCCATGATATCAATGCGTACTTTTGTGCAATATGAAAATGTTTTAGGCACATCAAATACCTACGTTGATTCAGGCGATCAATTCGTCGCACATACGGCCTTATACAGCCCAAAAGGTGATAACGGTTTACCTCAACCCTTATTTGATCCGTTTACCGGGAAAATTGATTCAAAAGTAGCTGAACATTGGAAAAAATATGATCTTAAGATATATGCCCGGGAAAACTGGTCAGAAGTCGGGCCTAAGCTTCAGGATAAGATTTACATTTGGATGGGCGATATGGATCATTTTTATCTGAATTTAGGCACCAGGTCGTTTCATGATTTTCTTAAAACCACTCAAAATCCAAAATCAAATGCGGTGATAGAATACGCACCCACTGAAGGTCATTGTGCGCAATTTTCGCATAAAAGAGTTTTGCAGCAAATCCAGGATAGAATAGATGTTATTGAGAAAAAATGATAGATAAAACATCCAATAAAATAATTTTATTCTACTTTTTTCAGATGTAACATGTTTCAAGTGGACAAAAATACAATCCATCAGATCAGTAAAACTACAGTCTTTACATTAGCTACCTTATGACTTTACTAGACGATATTAGAGCGTTCATAACCGAATCTAAGATTGCTCACATTATACACCTTAAATCGTTTTAAAAAGCGTTTGGCAACAGGTAAAAAAAATCGTAATTTTAATATCAAATATAAATGCTGATTCATTTATTGCCAAGTAGTTAAGTTTAAAAAAGCTTGTGATAAATAAAAATCAGCTTTATAAAAATGTTGAATATTTAATTGAGCGTACCATAATATTATGAACTATAAAATCAAAATTAATAAATTATAAAATTTAAACTATATGTTTATACCGGATATCGATCCTGAAAATGCGACTATTATAGATGAGTTTGGTGGTAAAATCAGTCCGCTTTCACCCATTGGGGCTAAAGTAGAAGGGATTGATTTATCTCAAAAAGAAGCGCCACCTGAAAATGTAATCAAGGCGCTAGAACTGGAAATGGCAAATCGTGGGTTATTAGTCTTTAAGCTTGACAATCAAATCAGTGAAGAAGATTTTCTAAGCGCGAGCTGTTGGTTTGGAGGCAAGCAACTAAACAGTACTCACGGTGTACATCCGGCCACGCCGGGAGGAAATCGGCATATTTTTAGATTGTCTAACGACCGTCGTCATGGTATTCCTGGTGTAGGTCCACAATGGCATAATGATGGGAGTTTTCTGCCTGATACTTTCTCACATTCCGGTTATCATATTATCAGACCGGCAGAAAATGGCGGTGGTACAGAATTTGCCCATCAGGGTGCAGCATTTGATGCGCTTTCTGAAGACATGCAGTCCTATTGGAGTCGTCTTTCCTCAGTCAATTCTAATTCTGGCGTTGTACATCCATTAGTTCATAACCACCCTATTTCCGGTAGAAAATCCATCTGGTTGCACTTAGGTATGACTGGTGCTGTTATAGAAAAACTGCCGGATAAAGAAGAATTTAGACTGTTACAAGAAGATGAGCTGAAAAAACTCTGTCATCAATATAATGAAATCTTGAACAAAGGATTTGATGATGGCTATGCTATTGCGTATGAGTATCAGGAAAATGATTGTGTATTTATCGATAATCTAGCTGTAGCTCATAGAGCCTCTCCCGCTGCTCACAAACCGGCTGATGAACAAGGCTTGCGCATCATGCACAGAAGTACCGTAAAAGGCATGCAGAATTTAGTTCCAGACTTTGACTTACCCCTGGTTTTAGACATCAATGGTTCCAGTCCTTATGGAAGCGGTGTCTGGCAAGGTGGCGGCCTTGGATTCAGATGGGATGATGGTATACCAATGCAAAATTAATTTATGAGAACTTAGATTAAAGATATAAGACAACTCTACTGAAAACCTAAAGTGTAATAATGGGTGCTCTTTTAGAGTTGTCTGCCTTATTTTTAAAACCATTAAGATATTTATTTGCCTCGCTATGGAGCTTATAATTATGCATTAT
>JAVLBJ010000014.1:12619-39189 GCA_031581455.1 Psychroflexus sp.
TAAAACCATTAAGATATTTATTTGCCTCGCTATGGAGCTTATAATTATGCATTATAAACAAAACATAACTTATTCAAGTTGATATAAAAGCTTAAAAAACAGCTGAATATTCACCCTGTCATTTAAACACTAATTCTTTAATGAAACAAATTGTTATCTCATCTGGCAATCGACACATTCCAGGATTTACGTTAAATATTGGGGTTGCTTAAAGAGGTCGCTATTGTTCAATCATCTTTAAAAAATCTTCTTCACTGATGATAGGAATTTTAAAACTTTCAGCTTTTTTGAGTTTTGACGGTCCCATATTGTCTCCCGCTAATAGATAATCTGTACTTTTAGATAAAGATCCTGTTTTTTTACCGCCGTATTTTTCTATCATATCCTGAAGTTCTTTTCTTGAATAATTTTCAAAAACCCCTGAAATAACAAACTTTTTACCTTCCAGGACTTGCGAGATATCAGTTGATGTCTGTTCAACTTCCATATTTAGTCCATTCTGCTTCAATTGATTTACAATTTCCTGTTTTTGATCATCCCCAAAAAACGCAACGATGCTTTTGGCAATTTGTTCTCCTATATCATCTACCTTAACCAGGTCTTCTACATCAGCTTGAGCAATAGCATCAATATTCTTAAAATGCTGAGCTATCTTTTTAGCTACGGTCTCGCCAACATACCTAATGCCTAATGCATACAGCACACGTTCAAAAGGAACTTCTTTAGAGTTGGCTATACTCTTAATCATATTATTAGCTGATTTTTCAGCTATTCTTTCTAATGGCAATACGTCATCTACTGATAATTGATAGAGATCAGCATAATTCTGAATAAGTTTTTCTCTGACCAGAAGCGCTACCGTTTCACCACCTAAACCATCTATATCCATAGCTTTACGAGAAATAAAGTGTTGTATCCTACCTATGATTTGTGGCGGGCAACCATCTTCATTTGGGCAAAAATGAACTGCTTCATTTTCTTTTCTTACAAGCTGAGTATCACATTCAGGACAGTTATTAATATAGGTTGTAGGTGATGAATCTGCATCTCGCTTAGAAAAATCTACCGCTATGATTTTTGGTATAATCTCACCGCCTTTCTCTACAAAAACCACATCACCTTCTCTGACGTCTAATTTTTCTATTTGATCAGCGTTATGTAAAGAGGCTCTTTTTACAGTTGTTCCGGCTAATTGAACCGGTTGTAAATTGGCTACAGGTGTTATGGCACCGGTTCTACCTACCTGGTAGGTGATTTTTTCTAAAGTCGTACTTACCTGCTCTGCTTTAAATTTATAAGCCATCGCCCAGCGAGGTGATTTAGAGGTATAGCCTAATTCTTCCTGAGTATCCAGATCATTAACCTTAATAACAACACCATCAGTCTCATAAGGCAGTTTTCTTCGCGCTTCTTCCCAGTAATCTATAAATTGGAAAACCTCATCAATGCTCGCTGCTTGTTTGGCTTCTTTAGGTACATAAAAACCCCACTTCCTGGCTTTTTGAAGCGATTGATATTGTGTAGCCACATTTAAATGCTCCCCTGACAAATTATACAATAAACAAACCAATGGTCTTTTAGCTACTTCATCGCTGTGTTGTAGTTTTAAACTTCCTGAAGCCGTATTACGCGGATTAGCATAAGGTTCTTCACCTCTTTCCACACGTTGCGCATTAAGTTGAGCAAAACCTTCGTGTGGCATGACTATTTCGCCTCGAATATCAAACCTTTTAGGATAATCATCACCTTTTAGTTTTAAGGGTACACTGGGAATGGTCTTCACATTAGCCGATATCTCATCGCCCTGTACGCCATCACCGCGCGTTACTGCTCTTAAAAACTCCCCATTTTCATAGGTTAAACTTATAGATGCACCGTCATATTTGAGTTCGCATACAAAGTCTATATCTCTATCTGTGAGTTTTTTTAAACGTTTTAGCCAATCATTCATTTCCTCTTTACTATAAGAATTGGCCAGCGAGTACATTGGCTGATCGTGCTTTACGGTAGGAAAATCTTTAGTTACCTGACCACCTACGCGCTGTGTTGGCGAATTAGGATCTTCAAATTCTGGATGTTGATTTTCTAAATCCTGTAACTTTTTTAATAGTTGATCAAATTCATAATCAGATATTTCAGGTTGGTCTAGTACATAATAGTTGTAATTATGTTGATGTAATTCTACTCTAAGCTGCTCTATTTCTTGTTTTATGGATTCCTTCACCGCGCTATATTTTGGGTAAAATTAAATAATTCTATTATCTGTGCCACTTCAAAAATCGTTTGTTACCACGCATATCTTTCCTGATAATACAAATCTGATGATCTATAGATCTAAATAGGTCAGCTACTGCATCAGCGGTAAGATGATTGAGCTCTAAATATACATAACGAATTTTTTGATGTTGCTGAACATATCTAAATATCAAATGATAAAAGTACAATGGGTCATCAGAGAACAAAGCTAAATGAGGTTCGTAATCAACAACTTTGTTTTCCAGTTGATTTTTTTCTGTTTCTAAGACATAAGGCGGATTTGAAACTAATATATCAGGAACATCATCTGCATCATCTAATCTATTCATGTCAAGGGTTTTAAAATCAACACTAACCTGATTTAAATTTGCGTTTTCCTTAGCTAATTGTATAGCTTCTGGCGAAATATCTATTGCTTTTACAGGGTAATTAAGATGCTTAGCTAAAACGATGGCCATACATCCGCTTCCGGTTCCTAAATCCAGTATTGATAAAGTTTTACCTGGTTTTAGCTGATCCATATCAGATACAATCCAATCTACTAAAACCTCAGTTTCTGGCCTGGGAATCAAAACATTATTATCAACTTTAATGTGACAGTTGTAAAACTCTGTGTAACCTAATATATATTGAACGGGCTCGCCTTCTTTTAATCTGTTAAGCGCATTTTGATATTTTGATAAGGTATCTGCTGAAACAGAAAGGCTTTTATCCATGAGCAAATCAGTAGAGGTGGCATTAAAATAATGTTCTATCAACCAGGTAAAAACAGGCTTTGCTTCAGTTTCAGAATATATATTGCTGAGCTTTGTTGCAAAACTTTTCTTTAATTTCTGAAGTGATATCTTTTCCATAGCCTAAAGTTTTTTGAGCATAAAAACTGTACAGGAATGATGGCCTGTATTTCCCATTCTATGTGATATCATTTCAAAACCGTTTCGCTCATAGAGTTTTTGGGCCGCTTTCATCCAGGGCAAGGTTTCAATGTAGCATTGCTTAAAGCCATTATTTACAGCAAAATCTAAACATTTTTTAATCATCATGTCTCCCAGACCTCGACCGCGAATTTCTGGTTGGAAATACATTTTTTGCAGCTCGCAAGTTGTGTCATCATCTTTATCTATGGGCGCGATGCCGGCACCTCCTAATA
Source organism: Psychroflexus sp. (assembly GCA_031581455.1). Taxonomy (GTDB): domain Bacteria; phylum Bacteroidota; class Bacteroidia; order Flavobacteriales; family Flavobacteriaceae; genus Psychroflexus. Next base: position 16,026 of record JAVLBJ010000014.1, read on the forward strand.
TCTTGTTACCTTTTTTGAGCACAAAATATTCAGACTTGGGTTGATCATAATATTCATAGAGTTGATTTAACCACGGATCTGCATAAGCCGTCCCTGTTTTTGGTGCTTTTTGCTCTATCAAAACGGCTCTTATCATTTGAGCTGTAGCTGCATTATCAGCTGGTTGAATTGATGTAATGTGCATAGAATCCATCTCGTTATTTTACCCTATTTTTGGGGCGTGAAGATACAGGAAAAATACATGAACCGCTGTTTATACCTTGCTAAAAAAGGCCTGGGAACAACTTACCCTAATCCTATGGTAGGCTGCGTCATTGAGTATGATAACAGGGTGATAGGCGAAGGCTGGCATCAACGCTCAGGCGATCCACATGCTGAAGTTAATGCGATAAACAGCGTAGCTGATAAAACACTTTTAAAAGCATCTACCTTATACGTAAATTTAGAACCTTGTAGTCATTATGGTAAAACACCACCATGTGCCGACTTGATTATTAAACATAAAATACCTCAAGTCGCTATTGCTACAACAGATAATTTTGAACGAGTGAATGGCAAAGGTATTGATAAACTAAAAAAAGCCGGTATAGCCGTGCATTTGAGTCTACTGCAAAATGAAGCGCAGGGCTTAAATAAGCGATTTTTCACATTCAATTACCTTAAAAGACCTTATGTGATTTTAAAATGGGCACAGACAGCTGATGCGTTTATCGCCACAAAACATCAGAAAACGGGAAAGGCGTTTAAAATATCAGATAAATACAGCCATCAATTAGCGCATAAATGGCGTGCAGAAGAGCAAGCCATACTCATAGGTAAAAACACAGCTCTAAAAGATGAGCCCAGTCTAACAACCAGAAACTGGAAGGGAAGTTCGCCTATTAAACTGGTGATAGATCTAAATTTGGAAATCCCAAAAGAAGCAAAAGTCTTTAATAATGAAGCCTGTTATGTTTTTGCAGATAAAAGGGCATCAAATAAAAAACATCCGGCTCATATTCATATTATTGATCGTCAAAAGGAAATGATAAGTCAAATTATGGATTTCTGTTATGATAAAAACATCCAATCTTTATTAGTAGAAGGTGGCTCAAAAACCCATCAATCTTTTATAGATATGGATATTTGGGATGAAGCCCGTATTTTTACTTCTGAAGACTGCCTGCATGAAGGTATCAAATCAGCTGATTTACAAGGTGTTCAAATTACATCAACGCAATTACATCAAGATAATTTAGTAATAATTAAAAATGATCAAAACCATTTTATTTGATTTTGGCGGTGTTTTTTTAGAATTAGACAAAACGGCCACAAATCGCCATCTTAAAAAATATTTTCCGCAAGGTCTACCATCAACTATTCAGGCTGTTCATCATCAATATGAAAAAGGTGAAATAAGTACAGATGATTTTATAGCGGCGCATTTAAATAAATCATCAACCTTAACTAAAGAGACCTTTATCAAAGCCTGGAATGCTATGCTTGGTAATTTACCTGAGCATAGACTCCGGTTTTTAAAACAATTAAAATCCGCCGGTCAATATCAGTTATTGCTTTTATCTAATACTAATGAATTGCATATTAATTGGGTGAAATCAAATATTCCAAAATTTAAAGAATTCCGCCATTGTTTTCAGCAGTTTTATCTCTCTTATGAAATAGGTTACCGAAAGCCCGATGCCTCTATTTTCGAGTATGTATTGAAAGAAAACCAACTCAAAGCAGAAGAAATACTATTTATTGATGATACTAAAGAACATACGGTGACCGCAGAAAAATTAGGCTTTAAAATTTGGCATTTAGATGAAAAACATCAGGACGTAAGCAATGTGTTATCGGTTAAAAAAGCAATTTTATGATTTTTCTATTGTTGAGCATCCTGTCGAGTTGCCTGATTTATATGGTGTTTAAATGGATAGGTAAGTATCAGGTAGACCAGCTGCAGGCCTTGATCATAAATTATATAACCGCATTTATATTAGGTGACAGCCTGAGTGTGAGCGAGAATTTTTTTTCTGAAGTCACCGCTGAACCATGGTTTTTAGGATCAGCAGTTTTAGGGGTGCTTTTTATACTTGTTTTTTATTTAATGGTGCAAACCACACATCATCATGGCTTGGGTGTGGTTTCCGTAGCGAGTAAAATGAGTTTAAGTCTCCCGGTCTTATTCGTTATATTTTATTACGATGAACCTTTAAATTTACTAAAGATTTTAGGCATTATTCTGGCTTTAGCTTCTGTTTATTTAGTGTCTGTTACAAAAAACACCAACCTGCGAGCAGCCGGATTTATTACCTTATTACCTTTTCTGGTGTTTTTAGGAAGTGGTGTAGTAGAAAGCACAATAAAGTATTTAGAAGCCAGCTACGTAGAAAGCGACGAAGTGGCTTATTTTTCATCATCTGTTTTTTTATTTGCCGGATGTACAGGCATTATCGGCTACATCATTCAGTGTTTTGTAAAGTATAAAGTATTTAAGCTGAAATCAGTTATTGCAGGCGTAGCTTTGGGGATTCCTAACTACTTTTCTATTCATTTTTTTATAGAAGCCTTGCGTAGCAGCGGTTTTACCGATGCTGCCGTTTTTGTGATTAATAATGTGTCAATAGTTTTGCTATCTACCCTTGTAGGAATTATAGTCTTTAGTGAAAAACTAGAAAAACAAAACAGATTAGGCGTTTTAATGGCTGTTATAGCCATTGGGATCGTAGCATTAGCAAGTTATCAGGAATGAGTGAAACATCAACATATAAAACTTTAAAACGTCCAGTAACACATGTGATGTTTAAAGACCGTGGCAGCAAGTTTATAGGTGATGCTTTTCCTGTAAAAAACGAAGATGAAGCGCAGCAAAAATTAATGGATGTAAGAAAAACGCATGCTAAGGCAAATCATCACTGTTATGCTTATTCTTTGGGTTATGATGAACCTTACATAAGATATAATGATGATGGTGAACCAGCAAACTCTGCCGGTAAACCTATTTATGGTCAAATTTATGGTTATGAAATAACCAATGTTTTAGTTGTAGTAACCAGATATTTTGGCGGAACTAAGCTAGGTGTAGGCGGACTGATAAATGCCTATAAAACAACAGCTCAGCTTTGTTTAGACGAGGCTAAAATCGTTAAAAAAATCATCACAAAATCACTGGAAGTAAGCTGCGATTATGAATATATGAACGAGATTTTAAAAATTGTAAAACGAGAAAATCTAAGCATTAAAGAGCAGAATTTACAATTGAAATGCCGTTACATCATTGCTGTTCAAAAAGATAAATTTGATAATATCAAACAAGATCTTGAGCTTGTAAAAGGCTTAAATGTGAAAGATCATAAAGCCTGAGATAGTTTATCATGCAGCCATTTTGGACATTTAATCGGCTTTCTTGTTTCCGCATCCATAAACACTAAAATAGTTAATCCTGAAGTGATCACTTTATCATGTTGATTATAAATCCTGTAATCAAATTTTAGTTTAAACATTTGTAGATCAACAAGTTTGATGTCTACTTGCAATTGGTCACCAAAATAGGCCGGCGCATGATATTTAACTTTTAAATCATAAATAGGCATCATCATACCGTCTTTTTCTAATTGATGATAAGCCATGTTAAAATTTTCAAGCCATTCTACGCGGGCTGCTTCAAAATAGATAGGATAGACTCCGTGGTGTACAACGCCCATCTGGTCTGTCTCAGCGTATCTTACCTTGATATGATATTTAAATTGCATGTAAAATTAATTTTTTAAAAAGGTCTCCAGTTTAATAAAAAAACATCAAAAATGCAATAGTAATTTGATTTTTTTATTAGCTAATATGTTCACATATTTGTAAGCTATTTAGATAAAAACCATTCTTAAAAAAGTAACTTTTATGACGAGATCTGCTCAATCTGTCTGGAATAAGTGCCTTGTATTCATCGAGGATAATATAACTCCACAAGCTTATGAAACCTGGTTCCAGCCGATTAAGGCAGTAAAACTCAACAAAGATTGTTTAAGCATTCAGATACCATCTAAATTCTTTTATGAATGGTTAGAAGAGCACTACGTAAAACTATTAAAAACAGCTTTAAGAAAGGAGCTGGGCCCTAAAGCAAAGCTCACCTATATTATAGAAATGGAAAATACTTATGGCAGTAAAAAGCCATTTACTGAAAAAATTCCAAGCGCTCAACGTGAGAAAATAAGCCATCAGGATGTTCGTTTTCCTTCTAAAAATAAAACCAAAGAACTTAAAAATCCTTTTGTCATTCCCGGCATTAGGAATCTCAAAATCGATTCGCAGCTAAATGCAAACTATAATTTTGATAATTTCTTAGAAGGCGAATCAAATCGTTTGGCAAGGTCTGCCGGTAATGCTGTTTCTAATAAACCGGGTGGCACATCTTTTAACCCATTATTAATTTATGGAGGCGTAGGTCTGGGTAAAACCCACCTAGCGCATGCCATAGGGGTTGCTGTAAAGGAAAAATATCCAGATAAAACCGTACTTTATATATCAACCGATAAGTTTACACAGCAATACATCGAGTCTGTAAAAAATAATAACCGTAATGATTTTATTCATTTTTATCAGGTAATAGATGTGTTAATTGTAGATGACATCCAGTTGTTATCAGGAAAAAGCGGAACACAAGATGTTTTCTTTCATATATTTAATCATTTACATCAAAATGGTAAACAGGTCGTATTAACCAGCGATAAGTCTCCTATTGAAATGCAGGATATTGAACAACGCTTATTGTCTCGTTTTAAATGGGGATTATCAGCAGAATTACAAAAGCCGGATTATGAAACGCGTTTTTTAATCATCAAAAACAAGCTATATCGCGATGGTGTAGAAATGACTGACGAAATTGTTGATTATGTTGCTAAAAATATCAAAAGCAATATCAGAGAGTTAGAAGGTGCTATTATTTCTTTAATTGCACATTCATCGTTTACAAAAGGTGAAGTTAATTTAGCTCTGGCTCAAAAAATAGTTGAGAATCACGTCAAAAACACCAAAAAAGAATTATCAGTTACTGATATTCAAAATAGGGTAAGCGAATACTTCCAAATGGATTTAGATACCTTACAATCTAAAACAAGAAAACGACACATTGTTCAGGCACGCCAGATTGCTATGTATTTTTCAAAACAACTTACAAAATCATCTTTGTCTAGCATTGGTAAACAAATAGGCGATCGTGATCACGCAACCGTTCTTCATGCCTGTAAAACAGTTAATAATCTAAAGGAAACAGATAAGCAGTTCAAAAAATTTGTAGAAGACATCAACAAAAAATTAATGTCCTGATGGCAAAAGTGAAAGTTTTAACGGTATGTTTGGGTAATATCTGTAGATCGCCTTTAGCTAAGGGTATTTTAGACCATATGGTAGATCCTGATTTAGTACAGGTAGATTCTGCCGGAACAGCTGATTATCATATAGATGACCTGCCTGATCAAAGAAGTATAGATGTAGCCAAAAAAAACAATTTAGACATAACCAATCAAAGAGGCCGTCAATTTAGCTCTGAAGATTTTAAAATATTTGATCATATTCTGGTGATGGATAATTATAATTATGAAGATGTTATTGCTCAGGCTGAAAATGAAGAAGATAAGCAAAAAGTAAAACTCATTTTAGATTATGCGATTCCAGGTGAACACTTAGATGTTCCAGACCCTTATTTTGGAGGAAAGTCAGGGTTTGATGATGTGTATGATATGCTTAATAAAGCCTGTACAAATTTTGTTAATAAAGAAAACCTCAATGAAAAGTAATGCAAATTATGGCAGTCTATTTATCATTCCGTCACGTTTAGGCGATCAACCCCCGTTAGAAGTATTACCGCTTTCAATAAGAAAGAAAATAAACGACATTTTTCACTTTGTGGTAGAGAATGAAAAAGTGACAAGACGTTTTATAAAAAAAATCGTACCCGGAAAAACCCAAAGCAAGCTCAACTTTTATATCCTTAATAAGTATACCCAAGACATTGAAATTCCAGATTTTTTAAATCCATGTTTAGAAGGTAATGACATAGGTTTATTATCTGATGCCGGATGCCCGGGAATTGCAGATCCTGGTAATCAGCTGGTAAAAACAGCACACGATAAAAACATTAAAGTAATTCCACTGGTAGGTCCTTCCTCTATTTTCTTAGGTTTGATGGCTAGCGGCCTAAATGGTCAGAATTTTGCATTTAACGGTTATTTGCCTATTGACAAAAAAGAATGTAAATCTAAAATCAAACATTTAGAAAAGCGATCTTTAAGCGAGTCGCAAACTCAAATTGTTATAGAAACGCCTTATCGTAACCAGCAACTTTTTGATGTACTGATCAAGACCTTATCAGCAGACACATTACTTACAGTAGCTTGTGATTTAAGTTTATCATCAGAATTTGTAAAAACTAAAACCACAGAAGACTGGAAAAAAGAAAGCATTGACATTCATAAACGTCAATGCATCTTTATATTTCAAAAATAAGTCGCTTTAATTTTTGTAGACCGGCAATAATTGAGATTCACATTTCCCGAAACCTATTCTTACTTCATAGTTTTGGCAATGGCCTCTTAGGGTTACTGTATCATAATCTTCAATAAATTTACGCTCTTCACCTCCATTAAGCTTAATTGGGTTTTCTCCGCGCCAACTTAATTCAAGCATAGAACCGTAAGATTCTGGTGTTGGTCCTGAAATGGTGCCGCTCGCCATCATATCTCCGCTATTTACAGGACAACCATTAACAGTATGATGAGCTAATTGCTGACTCATATTCCAATACATGTATTTAAAGTTAGATTTAGAAATAGTTGTAGGTTCTCCATTTTTAGGCGTCAAATCTACTTCTAAATTGATATCAAAACTTCTTTTTCCACTACTTTGTAGATATGGGAGTAGCTCCTTAACCGGTTTTGGTCCTTCTACGCGGAACGGCTCAAGCGCATCTAAAGTAACTATCCACGGAGAAATAGATGATGCGAAACTCTTTGCTAAAAAAGGGCCTAATGGAACATATTCCCATTTTTGAATATCTCTGGCACTCCAGTCATTAAAAAGAACCATACCAAAAATATGATTTTCTGCTTCATCAATGGGAATAGGTTCGCCTAAATGATTGGCGGCGGTAGTAATAAATGCCATTTCTAACTCAAAATCAACTAATCTGGAAGGGCCAAAAATTGGGTTTTCTGCCCCTTGTGGTAATTTCTGCCCCTGTGGTCTTCTCACTGGTAGTCCACTTGGAATAATTGATGAGCTCCTGCCGTGGTAGCCTACCGGAATATGCAACCAGTTAGGAAGCAAAGCGTTATCCGGGTCTCTAAACATTTTTCCTACGTTAGTCGCATGTTCTTTACTGGAATAAAAATCTGTGTAATCGCCTACTTGTACGGGCATTTGCATTTCTATTTCATCTAAATCAAATAAAACGCGCTCTTTATGCTCGGGGTTTTCCTGAAGTTTTTGGTTATTGACATCAAAAATATGTGCAATTCTGTTTCTTACAGACCGCCATGTTTTTCTGCCATCAGCTATAAAATCATTTAAGGTGTCCTGTAAAAACATATCATCTGGCATTTCTATACCTTCTAAATAACCTAACTGATGTAAAGCACCTAAATCTATTGCCTTATCACCTATCCTTGTGCCTATAGTAATGATATCGTCTCTGGTAATAAACACACCAAATGGTATATTTTGAATAGGAAAATCGCTATTTTCAGGAACGTCTATCCAGGTTTTTCTATTGGGATTATTAGCTTCTAATGACATATTGAAAGAATTATATTTAAATTTTATTAATTATAGACCAAATATATATAAATAGTACAATTCTAAGAATGTATTTATTATTTTTGAATCAGATTTAACGAAGAAAATTATATGATGAGAGATCAAGAGGTCAATAAACTGATAAAATTAGAGGAAGACAGACAAAAAAACGGCTTAGAGCTCATTGCGAGTGAGAACTATGCTAGCGAAGACGTTTTAAAAGCAGCAGGTAGCGTACTGACTAACAAATATGCTGAAGGTTATCCGGGAAAGCGGTATTACGGCGGTTGCGAAGTGGTAGATCAGGTAGAAAATTTAGCTAAGGACAGATTGAAAAAATTGTTTAACGCTGATTATGCTAACGTTCAGCCGCATTCAGGTTCTCAGGCTAATACAGCCGTATTTTCTATGTGCCTGACACCCGGTGATACAATTCTGGGGTTTGATTTAGCTCATGGTGGTCATTTAACGCATGGATCTCCCGTTAATTTTTCAGGTAAATTATATAATCCTGTGTTTTACGGGGTTAATGAAAAAACAGGCTACATAGATTATAATCAGGTAGAAGACCAAGCTAAAAAGCAGAAACCTAAGATGATTATAGCAGGTGCGTCTGCCTATTCTCGTGAAATAGACTATCAGAAATTTAGAATGATAGCTGATCAGGTTGGCGCCATACTTCTGGCTGATATGGCTCATCCGGCAGGATTAATAGCGGCTGATTTATTACAAAGCCCTATTGATCATTGTCATATCGTTACCTCTACCACACATAAAACTCTACGCGGACCTCGCGGCGGAATAATTCTTATAGGCCATGATTTTGAAAATCCTTTTGGTCAAAAATTTAAGAGTGGTAAACTCAAAAAAATGTCTAGCCTAATGAACATGGGCGTTTTTCCGGGTAATCAAGGCGGCCCTTTAGAACATATAATAGCGGCTAAAGCGGTTGCTTTTGGCGAAGCTTTATCAGGTGATTTTAAAGTTTATATGCAACGCGTGCAAAAAAATGCAAAAGCTATGGCGCAATCATTTTTAGATAGGGATTATAATTTAATATCCGGTGGAACTGATAATCACACTATGTTAATCGATTTACGTAATAAGGGGATTACAGGAAAAGAAGCTGAAAATGTACTGGGTAAAGCCGGCATAACGGTTAACAAAAACATGGTGCCATTTGATACCGAATCTCCTTTTGTTACTTCTGGTATTAGAATTGGCACACCGGCTGTGACGACACGCGGGTTAGAAGAGCAAGATATGTCAAGAATAGTTGATCTTATTGATGAAGCTTTAAAACATCATGATAATGAAGCGCAGCTAGATCAAATTAAGCACAATATTAAAAATTGGATGAGTAATAAACCTTTATTTACGCAAGAAGCGGTAAACGCATAATCGATTATTCATCTTCAAAAATGATACTCTGATAAGCTCCTGCATCAGGGTTATTTGTTCTGTCTTTTCCTAAAATATCAGTGGGAACATCATTAGCTGCGGGTTGATTCCCCACGGCATTTGCTCCGCTCCCTTCACCTATAATCAAGTCGTTGTCTTCAGGTGATCTAAAATCAGGATTTTGATTGATTATAACGGCGTTGTATATCGTCTCATTATCAAAATTATATAAAGGCAAGCCTTCAAATTGATCATCGAAGTCCTGAAATTTGATAAGAGAATTTTTGAAAGACACATTAAACGTAGCCTCATCACTCCTATTCATAATCAATTCGCGCCTTTCATTGCCGTAGATAATGCTGTTTTCAAAATTTGCTTCTATGAGATCAGATGTTAAAGTATCTTCTTGTGAAACAAAGTAATTATTGATCAAAACACTTGGGAATTGTCTGAAGGATTGTTGCCAGTAATTAGCTATCGTGCTGTGTTTAAATTCGTATTTACCTCCGTAAGATAAAAACAGCGAAGCCTGACCACAGTTATTAACCACTAGATTTTCTGCAGCTATATGCGCTGTTCTACCTAATATGCCAACAGTAGAGCAATTGTAAACTTGCGTATTATCAATAGATAAGGTAGGCTCCTGAAAACCATCATTAGATTCCATCAAAATACCTACGGTAGCATTTTTAATGGTCGTGTGACTAAATTTATGATTTGTGCTTCCGGCAGTGAGCCATATGGTCGTCCATTGTCCGGGAACATCAGAAAATTCAGGCTCTAACCTGTCGCTTTCAAAAATAATTTCATTTTCCATTAGCTCCTCATCCTCACTTGGTAAACCATTTGCTTGAACAGACGACTGGTTGGCTGCAATAATGCCGCTATTTTCATGAAAATGAATTCTGGCTCCTGGTTCTATATTTAGAGTTTTACCACTGGGCACACCTGCAAAACCATAAACAACATAAGGTTTTTCATTTGTAAAAGTCAGGTTAGCATCATCCAGGAAAAAGCCTTCTATTCTTATTTCTTCTCCATCTTCATTGGTTCCCAGAAGCAAACTTTCTGTAGTACCATCTGCAAAACGATCTGGAAAAAGGAACACGGCATCTTGAATTAAACTCACCAAATTTACCTTTTGAAGCCTATCTCCACTATCAAAGTTGATTTGATCTTCGTAAATAAATTGTGTTCCGGCATCGCTAAGTGTCTCAATATCTGCTGTAACTTCTACAAAAATAAATAGGCTGTCATTAGCTAAAACAGGGATATCCTTAAAAGTTTTACCCGGTATCCCGTCAACATTTAACCGATAGTTAGAACTTTCTCCCTGATCTAAAGCTATTTCAGGAATATTGATATCTTGATTGCTTCTGTTATAAACCTTAAACTGATAAGTACTTGATGAAATATCAGAAAAAACAGTATCTAGAAAGACAGTGTCTTGTGAGAACTCTAAATTTCCGCGATTAGGAATGGTATCAAAATCATTTCTACAACTCCCCAGGAAAAATATAATCAGCAGTATCAGGCTAACACTAATAAATGACTTTACAGATTTATTCATATATAATTATTCTATACCATATTCAGACAATACAACTTCCCAATCTTTAGTTTGAGTTACCTCAAGTAAGGATAACGACAATTGTCGCTTAAAATTATCAGGTAAATTACGATTTAATCCTAAAGCGTAAAATTGCGGATGGTATTTAATGGGTAATATTTTGAACTGATCTAAACTGTCCTTTTTTATAATAGATTGAAGAACTGGTTGATCATAAGCAATGGCATCTGCCTTCTTATTTAAAAGGGCATCAGTAAAATCAGCTGAAGACTTTACAGGAATGCGATTAGTATAAAAGTTATCTTCTAACCATTTTTCAGTCGCAGAAGCCTCTATGGTGGCTAATTTTTTTTCTTTAAAATCTTTTAATTGATTAGCACTTGAATCAATTTGATTAACGGTTAGTGAAGAGGCAATACTTGCTGTAAATCCTGATATGATAATTATAGCCGTAAACATCCAAACCAGCGCAACCACACGACCACCGGTAGTTCTGGGTGATTTATCACCGTAACCAACTGTTGTCATAGTCACCGCAGACCACCAGAAACCCTGCCATAAACCTTTAATTCCTTTGTCAAATTCTTCTTCATTTTCTTTGCGTTCAAAAAGCCATTCTAAAAAACCAAACATCAGAATGACCACGGCTAATCCACCTAAAGCCTTAAAAAAGTTGACTGAAAAGAAAGAGCCTAAAAATGCTAAAGCTTGTTCAAAAGCAGATTTTTGCTCAATCATAATACCGGCATGTACTGTTTGAAAAGGCATTGTAAAATCAATGTTTTTAAAACGATCAGCGTTTACGGTTAATGGAGACATACTTAAATCTACTTCGCCTGATTTTAATGATTTCAAAAGGTCATCGTGAGCTAAAGCTTTGTATTTAAAATTATAGCCTTGATCTTCAAAAATATTTTGCCACAACCAAAAAGAAGGGCCTTCTAATTGATCATTGGTCTCCATTAAAAAAGGTGGAGAAACAGTATAACCTACTATTAGTGTGTCTAACTTTGAGTCTTCTTTTATACTTCTTAAGCTTTGTGCGACCACTAACGAATGAGTTGTTAAGCTCATCAGCATACAAATGAATATTTTTTGTAACATACTATTTATTTTTAGGAACAATTTTTACCTCAAATAATTTGTCCCAGTTCTTCCCCGTAACAAAAAGTTGATCGGCATCAGGTTTGTAGGCTATGCCATTGAGTACACTCTCCGGTGAATTTATGTCAACTTTTTCTTTTAATGCTCTAAAATCGATCACTCCATCTACCGCTCCGTTAGAAGGATCGATGATCAGTACGCCGTCTTTTTGGTACATATTAGCGTAAATCTTACCCTTAATCCATTCTAATTCGTTAAGTTCATCAGCAATTCTTGCATTGGTGGTTGGCTGGATAAAGTCAAGCTCCTCTGTAGTTTCAGGGTCTAAACGCCAAATTTTGGGGGTTCCATCGCTTTTATATAGATATTCTCCATCGTTACAAATGCCCCAACCTTCTTTACTTTTATCATAGGAAAAACTTCTTTTCTTTTCTAAATTTTGAGGATTGTATATAAAACCAATATTAGATTGCCAGGTGAGTTGATAAACCTGATGGTTAAGAATAGTGATGCCCTCACCAAAAAACCTATCGTTTAAACGCGTATAGTTATAAGTTTCTCCTGTTTTATAATTCACTTTCATCAACTTAGATGAACCGCGTTTGCCTGTACCTTCGTAAAGTGTATCCTGATAAAATTCTAATCCCTGGGTATAGCTGGACTGATTATGAGGATAAGTATTGATGATCTCAAAGGTATATAGCTTAGGTTTTTGATGATTGTAAATTTTTACCCATTTATCGATTTCTACAGATTCTTCACCAACTTGTATTTTAGCTTTCAATTGATATTTCCCTAAAAGAAGTTGATCGGTTGGTATTTCTAAATCAGCATTTTTAGAAGTGGTGTCATAGGTTTTATTCTGAAAATGATAAGTTATACTTTGAAACTCAACAGCTTTTTTGGTTTTTAGATGTATCTTTATGGTGTCTCCTAATTTGTATTTAGCCTTAGGCTGGTCAACAGATAAGGTAAATTGTTTAGCCAATTGTTGATTACCGCAACTCATCAAAAGGAGCAGTATTGATATCCACAAAAAATGATAAAATTTCATCAGTTAAATTTAAGATTGCTAATTTATAAATTTAGTGCTAAATATACTTGCTAAACTTCAAGAAGGAATTATATTTGCATCGGCAAGTCCTACACAACCAGCTCCTGTTGAATCCTCCAGGGCAGGAATGCAGCAAAGGTAAACGGTCGTAGCGGTGTGATGTAGGTAGCTTGCCATTTTTTTCTTCTTCCTACTTATTCTCATTTCCCTTTTTATTCTTTATCTTCAAAGACCCTAAAGCTCTTCTATCAAGCATTTGACCTCTATTTTTTCATTTCGGTCTTTCATCAAGGTCATGGCTATCACTTTGTGTGAGTAATATGATCAATTTAATGATAGTTTAATTTGAATATTTTAGCAATGTTTGTAAAATGCTAAAATATTTCATTATATTTAGCGTTCAAACTTTAAATCCATTATCATGTCACGTATTTTCAAAACTTTAGCTCTATGTTTGTTATTATTGAGCTTATCATCTTCATCAGTTAGTAAAAGAGTGATCGTCATTGACGCCGGTCATGGCGGTAAGGATACCGGAGCTAAAACAAGTTTTGTTCACGAGAAAGATTTCACATTAGCCATAGCTAAAAAAATTAAGACGCTGGCAAAAGATACCGATGTAAAGATTGTGCTAACCCGTAAGGATGATAGCTTTGTTAGTCTGGATGAACGTGTGAAAATGATCAATGCTATAAAACCAGATCGACTTATTTCACTGCATATCAATAAGTCCGATAAAGACACTAAAAATGGATATGAATTTTATGTTTCAGATAAAAATAAAGCTTTTGCTGAATCTTTAGCCTTAGCATCTAAAATCTTACCTGATCTACCCAGCGAATTGAGATTTAATAAAATCGCCAGTGCTAATTTCTACTTACTTCGTTCGGTTGATATACCGGCAACCATACTGGAATTAGGCTATTTATCAAATAAGAAAGATTATGGTTTCATCAATTCAGAAAAGGGCCAAGGTCAGATAGCGCAATCTATACTTAAATCGTTAACAAAATAATCCGGGCATCACCTTGATAAAAAAATGAATTTTACTACTTTGGTCGTTTTAGATCTAAGTTGAAACATGGCATTACGGATTTTAATAACAGGAGCTTCAAGTGGTATTGGAAAAATAACGGCGGAATATTTGGCCGATAAAGGTCATATTGTTTATGGGACAAGTAGAAATCCTGAAAAACAACAACATCAAAAGATCAAGTTCTTAAGCTTGGACCTTACCGATGAAAAGAGCATCATGAACGTGGTGGATGCTTACTATCAGCACGAGGACCGACTGGATGTACTGGTGAACAACGCCGGTATCGGTATTAGTGGAAGCGCTGAAGAATCTGCATCTCATCAATTTAAAAAGGTATTTCAGACTAACTACTTTGGGGTTTGCGAGCTTATCAATGCATTTTTACCACACTTAAGAAAGCAAGACCAGGCCAAGATCATCAACATCTCCTCTATCGCCGGTTATATGGGATTACCCTTCCGTGCGCATTATTCAGCGGCAAAATCAGCATTAATTCGCCTGACGGAAAGTTATCGATTAGAGCTAAAACCTTTTGATGTGCAAATTTGTCATTTGGCACCTGGTGATTTCGCGACAAATATCGCTGGTGGCAGGGAAAAAGTAGACCTGAATGAAAATTCCCCATACTTTAAGAACTACAAGCATTCTTTAAAACTAATGGACGCTGATGTGGAAAAGGGCGAGGATCCGATACTTGTAGCAAAACATATAGAGCGCATCATTCATCAAAAAAAACTATCAGCTAGCTATCCTGTTGGAAGTTTTTTACAGAAATTTGCCATCAAGTTAAAACATATTTTACCGGCATTATGGTTTGAAGCTATGCTGGCGAATCATTATAAATTGTAAATCAAAATCTTATGAAATTTTTTATCGATACTGCTGATATAGATCAGATCCAAGAAGCGCAGGCTTTAGGCATCTTAGATGGTGTAACCACCAATCCTTCCCTGATGGCCAAGGAAGGCATTAAAGGCGAACAAGCCATTTATGCCCATTACAGAAAGATCTGTGAAGCCGTAGAAGGAGATGTGAGCGCAGAAGTCATTGCAACTGATCTTGATACTATGATCAAAGAAGGAGAAGCTTTAGCTCAATTAGATGATCAGATCGTAGTGAAGGTACCGATGATCAAGGATGGTGTAAAAGCACTGAACTATTTTTCTAAAAAAGGCATTCGTACCAATTGTACATTGGTGTTTTCCGCTGGTCAGGCACTTTTAGCGGCAAAGGCAGGTGCTACCTATGTGTCCCCTTTTATAGGTAGGTTAGATGATATTTCCACCGATGGACTGAACCTCATCGCCGAGATCCGCCAGATCTATGATAATTATCAATATGATACGCAAATATTGGCAGCATCGGTTCGCCATACCATGCACATTATAGATTGTGCAAAACTGGGCGCAGACGTCATGACCGGTCCTTTAAAGGCCATTGAAGGTCTGTTAAAACATCCCCTGACGGATATTGGTTTAGAAAAATTCTTAGCTGATCATAAAAAAGGACAGGCTTAGGAGAGAATTGAACTTTTGGTTTGTTTAACCTTCATCTATCAAGCACCTTGAACAGCTTCTTCGATATCTATTTTTATAAATTCCCATATCTTACCTTTTAAGCAATTAGGTTCTAGGTCTTGATCTGCTTTTGAAAAATCAACAAGTTGGTGTAGTAAATTTTCCCTGCCAAACCCATAAGGATTCCTTATGCTGTAAAATTCGATCAATTGGTTTATTGAATAAATTTTCAGTAATTCATGTATGTCCCAAAAATCCTTTTTCCTACCATTATTCGCTATTATTTCTAATTTCATAGCAGCAACTTCCTTTATACTAGAAAACCTGATGTTACCAAATTTTTTCAATGGAAAAGCAAATTCATCAGTATAGAATAAATCTAATTTTAAGGCGTTTTCTTCATCATCACCCATAAAGTAGGTTTTCCCAAGAGCAACTTTTCCTATCAAAGGTGCTTCAAAATAAGGAAATACTTCACTTAGATCATCCTCGATACTTTTGAAGTCAACACTTCCATATTCTACATCAGTAAATAGATCAATATCAACGGATATTCTATGACCTAATTGAAGACTTAAAGAAGTTCCGCCTACAATTCTTAAGTCTTTAAGCTTACTTAGGTTCATCAATTTATCTAAGGATTCCCAAAGTGTATCTGATACTGTTTCTTTGTGCAGGATCAATATTATCGACTTAAATTTAGTTTTTGAAGATCAGCATTTATTGATCGATGCTTTTCTAATTCATTGATGCTTTGTTCAATGGTTTTCTTGCCATAAAATGAGATAAGTTCATTTAGCTCTCTATCATTTCCTTTTTCTAAGACCCTTTTAATGATCGCATGCTTTTGCTTAACCCAATCGAGCTTATCCATAGAGGTATCCCAAAACAACACTTTCCTAAATTTACCTAGATCAGGTTTCCTGGACTTGAAACGAGTTTTGAGTTGTTTTACATCATAAACAGATTGCAGGATCATAAAATAGTCATCTGAAACCTGGAAATAACTAGCTAATTTTATAGAAAGAACTGGCGTTATGCTTCTTCTTTTATTGATTATAGCACTGATGGTTTGTTTGTGTTCGCCAATAGCCCTGGCTAGGTGACTTCCTTTTAGTTCTCTTTTTGAAAGCTCATATTTTAACAGGTCGCCGGGATGAACTCCTTTTAGTTTGTATGTAGATGACAACATATTTAAATTTATAAACCAAATATAAGCAATTTTTAAAACGTAAACGATCTTGTTTACAATTTTAGCTAAAATTCCCTAAGATAACACAAGAAAGGACAGGCTTAGCTGCCATCACTGTATAAGGCGATGGAAAGTCTCTATGTTTTCAGGTTTTCCCTGTACATATAATTTGTCTCCTTTGAGTATCTTATCTTCTGCAGTCACCTGGTCAATGGTCTCTTTCCCACGCTGTATGGACAACACTTGTACACCATAATTAACTCTTAGACCTATCTCAGCTAGACTTTTACCTATGAGTTTTCCGGTATCCCGATTCACCTGCAAGCAAGTAATGTTAAAATCAGGATAGGTCTTGTCCCGGTAGGTAAGCGGTAAATTCCTTGTGGAATCAAACAGTTCATAATGATCAGACCTTATCTGTTCTACATAATCATGTATATCATCTTCAGGTACGAGAAAGTTGTGCATGACCTTACTGAACAAATTAATAGAGGTTTCAAATTCTTCTGGAATAACCTCATCTGCTCCCAGAGCAAGCAGATCGGCTGTTGCTTTTACGTAACGTGTCCTTACCAATACGTATACAGATGAGTTTATAGAACGGATATTCTTTAGGATATCCTTTGATACGGACAAGTCTGCAATTGCTATAACGACCGATCTCGCGGATTTTAAATGTAACTTTTGTAAGATCTCTTCTTCTGAGGCGTCACCAAATATGATAGGAATTCCTTTTTTAGTTTCTTCCTTAACAATATCAGCGTCATAATCTACAACCAGATATGGAATCTTACTAAGATAAGCCGCTTTTGCCAGGTTCCTACCGTTTACCCCATAACCTATGATGATCAAATGATTAGATATATCTTCATCCGTTATAGAAATTTCATTTTCAACATTAGAAGCTAGCTTATCCTTTACTTTGAGCTGCTGATCACCGATCAATTTGACAGCGATCTTTTCAGAAAATATGATGACAAATGGAGTTATCAACATGGAAACAACAGATACGCTAAGGAAATATTGGTTTGTAACTGGGTTGAGCAATTCGTATTCAATACCTACTTTTGATATGATAAATGCGAATTCACCCACTTGAAAAAGTGCAAGACCTGTTAAAATGGCATTTTGATTTGTATTATGAATCAATTTCATAGCGGTGGCTACAACGATCGATTTTACTATAAATACAATAATTACTAAAAGTAAAATCACAGCTACATGATTAATAAAAAAGCTCACATCTAATAGCATACCTACAGATATGAAGAATATACTCGTGAACAGTTCACGAAAAGGCAAGATTGAACTAGTCGCCTGATAACTGTAAGGCGATTCAGAAATGATGAGTCCGGCGATGAATGCTCCTAAAGCCAGTGAAAGTCCGGCAAGATTGGTGAGGAAAGCTACTGCAAAACAAAGGGTTATCGTGGTAAGTAGGAAAAGTTCTTTATTCTTGGTTTTGGCTACCTGATGAAGCAACGGCGGCACTAAATATCGCGCACTGATGACCGTTAGCACTACAACGATAACCGATTTGACCACAAGACTAAGGACCTCGATAACAATCGCTTCATCTTCTCCTGCTATCAATGGCGTGAAGAGCATCATAGGAACAACTATAACATCCTGGAATATTAAAATGGCCAATGCATTCTTCCCTTGTGGCGTGTTCATCTCATTACGCTCCTGATAGATGTTCAATACGATGGCCGTACTTGATAATGAGAACAAAAAACCTACGAAAATGGCCTCAGCAATGGAATTACCTAATAAATAATAGACCATCCCTGCTATTAAGATCGTCAAACCTACCTGAAGAGCGCCGCCTATGAAAACCGTTTTTCGCATAGAAGCTAACTGTTTTAAAGATAGCTCCATCCCTATGACGAAGAGTAATAAAATAACTCCTATCTCTGATAGTACATCTATCTCTTCTTTTGCATCCAATATAGCGAGGCCGTGAGGACCAATGATGACACCGGTTATCAAAAATCCTATTATGGAGGGGAGTTTAAGCCTTTGCAACAGAAAGACGATAACAATAGAAAAACTGAATAATATTAATAAATCGGTTAATATAGGTAGGTGCATAATTATTTAAGAATTGATTTTAAATTAAATTCTGAAATCTATAAAAGATTAAACGATGAACAATTCTAATTTTAATAGTAAACTTCAAATTTAACTTAATTGATCAGATGAAATGGGCTATTCTGTCATATCTTGACCTTTAGGGTCAATTTTAAGTCTCGTTCTGGGCAAGCTCTACGGATAGTTTTGCTTTATATATCAGCCTTAATTTAAACGTTATAAAAATTATTTTTTTGTTTTGATTATCCGGATCAAATGTCTCCTATATCCTATGATTATAACAAATCATAATTGTTAATATTCAACAACTATCTGTTAATATAATATTGAGATTTCGGATTTTAAGTTCTAAATATCAACTATTTAGCTAAACTGATTCTTGTCATTTTTAAGATAGTTTATTATACCGAAATTTGCATTATGGCAGATTCAAGAAATTACGCACTCAAGTTTTTAATCAAGTTTAATAAAAAAGTTTATAAAAAAATAAACTGGCAAAGTAATCTAACTTTATTCATCATTTCATTACTGGTGAGTTTTGGCGGTTTATTCCTTTTTAGAGACGACAGTTTTACTTTAGCGCAAAGCAATGTCATGTTCATTTTATTCTTTGCTATAGCGCTTTGGGTAACAGAAGCAATACCTCCTTTTGCCGTAGGGATATTAATCATAGGTTTTTTAGTATTTAGCATGGGGTATCAGGAAGCTGAAGATGTCAAACAATATGTACAAACCTGGTCAGATTCAGTAATTTGGCTTTTTTTGGGTGGTTTCTTCCTGGCAGAAGGCATGAAAAAAACAAAACTTGACATCTCATTGCTTAAGGCAGCAGTCCCTTTGCTTGGCAATAGACCAAAATACATTTTATTAGGTTTAATGATGATCACAGGCATTCTATCTATGTTGATGAGTAATACGGCAACAACAGCAATGATGATAGCTACCATAGCCCCTATTACAGCAAAATTTGGAAATAAGGCCGCTATTACCAAGTCTTTACTTATTGGCATACCTACGGCGGCTGCAGTAGGTGGCATGGGAACGATAATCGGTACCGCACCTAATGCCATCGCAGTAGGCGCTCTAGAAGGCGCTGGAATTTCTATAAGCTTTTTAGAATGGATGGTTATAGGAATGCCTTCTGCCCTATTAATGATATTTATTTTTTGGAGAGCCTTACTATTTAAATATAAATTTAAGGCAAAAGAAATTTCATTAGATTTTTTATTGAAACAAGAAAATGATGATGAAAATAAAGAAGATGACTCTCATCATGAAAAGATTAATAAAAGGATAATGATGACTGTTTTGATCATTACTTTAATTTTCTGGCTAACATCTCAATGGACAGGTATTCCAGTGGCAGCTGTTTCAGGAATACCTATTGTAGGCTTAACTATGTTAGGAATTATAGATCAGGATGATGTGCGACAATTACCCTGGGACACACTTATGTTAGTTGCCGGCGGTCTTGCTCTGGGCTTAGCTGTTCAACAATACGGCCTGGCTGATTACTTTATTGGTTTAATCGCGTTTAAGCAACTTAATATCTATCTGCTATATCTCATTTTTGGATTAGTCACCGTAATTTTATCAAACATCATGAGTAATACCGCAACAGCTACTATTATGATTCCTATAAGTATATCATTAGTTCAATTAAACAACCTGGGATCTCCTGCTGTGATGGTTGCTATAATTGCATTAAGTGCATCTTGTGCACTACTCTTGCCGGTATCAACACCGCCTAATGCCATTGCCTTTAGTACCGGCATGTTAGAGCAAAAAGATTTCAGGTTTGGCGGTATTTTGCTTGGTGTTTTAGGCCCTATTTTAGTCATTTTATTAGTGCTGGCTACAATATCTATCATTCTTTAGTATAACTAATTTACTTTTTGAAAAGATATATTTTTAAGTCCTAAAATTGCAGTATTGTAAGAAGTCGTTAACTAACTCATACTTTAGGCTGAAAATTTCCATAAGATGAAGCTTTACGTCTTTTAAATAGCTTTGAATAGGTGTTTTCATTTATATCTACCTGAGTGAACAGCAAGCCACTCAATACAATAAGCAAACCATAGATATCAGTAATCTGGATTCTATCACCCAACAATAACCAGGCCATAATCATGGTCACCGGCGGCCCTAAATAGAAGAGACTGGAAAACTTCGTCGCGCTGATTCTTTCCAATAGTTTACCCATAAAACCATAAGCCATAAGAGATACAGCAATGATTAGC
Organism: Psychroflexus sp.; assembly: GCA_031581455.1. GTDB lineage: Bacteria > Bacteroidota > Bacteroidia > Flavobacteriales > Flavobacteriaceae > Psychroflexus. Next base: position 37,004 of record JAVLBJ010000014.1, read on the forward strand.
CAAGATAATGATAGCGTAAACTGCATATCCCATTCAGTTGAAAATCCCTCTAAAAAGATAGCTGGGAGAAAAGCTACTGAAGCTGTTGCTATGCTTTGATAAAAAAGCGATTGCTCTGTCTTAAGCTTATTTTTGGCATTATTCAATTCCATTTGACGCTGAATCAAATTAGCAAGTGAAATACTCAAAACTGAACCCAGGAGTATTAAGTAACCGAACAACTTAGCATCATTATCCATTTTCATCCTGAACATAACCGAAAATGCAACACCTGAAAATCCGATAATCAGGCCTAACCACTGTATTTTCTTCGTCTTTTCTCCAGTTATCAAACCCGATAATGCAACGGTGGCAATAGGTTGTAAGGCTATAACTAGAGCTGCCATTCCAGCAGAAACTCCGTTCTTGAAAGCGAAAAAAGTACAAACTAACCAAACGCCGTGTGCTAGCAATCCTATCATCATATTGGGTGCAGCGATCTTCCAACCTGGCTAATACAATCTTTTCCTGAATAGCAGATAGATGAATAGCAGTAAACTTAAACCTAAATAACGCCAGAATAATAATGTAAATGGTTCGGTTTGAGGTAATACATAATCTGCTCCTATAAAGCCGGAATTCCAGAATATAACAAAACAAATCGCCAGTAGTAATGTTTTCCCTTTCATCATTCAATCTTCATTTTTATATCAGCAATTTGCAACCAAAAAAGCTATTATAAAAGTAGTAAAATAAATTTATAACCCAACTATAACAACTGTATATTTCACTGCATTTCAGTAATTTAAAAACACATCAACATCTTTTCAAAATCACCCTAAAAATGGGGCTTTTTGTGTTTAAATTCTTTGTTATAATTACCGGATAATAATGCTGACTTAAACAAATTTGTTTTATTTTAACAGCTTGTTATTTATTTTTATATCTGTTGAAAATTATTACAAACATATTTTTCTCTCCATATTTTTCATACCGTGCTCGATAAACTAATATTAGGTTACCTATATTTGTTGTACATAAAAAAATCCCAAATAAGAAAAATATGAAATCGATACTGTTCCCGCTATTCTTATTATTTATATTTGCTGTTCAAGCCCAGCAAGATCCTAAGATATTTGAGATCATTGAAAAGACCTCAGCAACTGAAATAGAAAAGGATATCACGAAGCTAGTAAGCTTTGGTACAAGAAATACATTTAGCGATACGACATCTAATACGCGTGGAATCGGTGCGGCACGTAGATGGTTAAAAAGCGAATATGAATCTATCAGCAAAGATTGTAATGGATGTTTAGAGGTTTTTTATCAATCCGGGACGGTAACCACTGAGACGAGCGATCGCGTTCCAAAGAAAGCTAAGGTGGTCAATCTGGTGGCTATCCAACGCGGGACGAAATATCCAAATAGCTATATCATGATGAGCGGTGATATCGACTCGCGTGCTTCCGATACTAAGGATTTTAAGACCGATGCACCGGGAGCCAATGATAATGCCAGCGGTCTTGCCGGTACCATAGAAGCCGCACGAGTCCTTAGTCAATATGAATTTGAACATTCCATTGTCTACGTTGGCCTCAGCGGTGAAGAGCAAGGTTTGTTCGGGGGTCAATTCCTGGCGAAATATGCTAAAGAGAACAATTGGAACATCATTGGAATTCTTAATAATGATATGATAGGCAACATCAAAGGCTCTGATGGTGTGATAGATAACAGGACGTTCCGCATTTTTAGTGAAGCTTACAATCCTACAGAAACCGAAAGAGAACGAATCATGAAACGCTATTATGGCGGTGAGAATGATGGGGTATCCCGTCAGTTGGCCAGATACGTCCATAAAACCACCCAAACTTATATGCCGGAAATGAATCCCATGATGGTCTATCGCTTAGACCGATTTGGACGTGGTGGTCATCATAAACCTTTTAACGACCTGGGGTTTCCGGGCGTAAGGATCATGGAAGCTCATGAAAATTATGTGCAACAGCATCAAGATGTAAGAAAAGAGAACGGTATTCAATATGGCGATATGCTCAAGTTCGTCAATTTTGATTACGCCGAAAAGCTCACCACCGTCAATGCCATTAGTATGGCGAATATCGCCTGGGCACCGCCAAAGCCTGAAAACGTCAAAATAGGTGGAATGGTAGAAGGCTCAGTTAGACTGGCCTGGAATGAAGTGAAAGCCA
>JAVLBJ010000094.1:0-5598 GCA_031581455.1 Psychroflexus sp.
TCGAAGAACGATCTGGCCAGCCTGATGTCGATCAGCGATAAATTAGCGACCCTGAACCACGAACGATTCCAGGATTTCGATACCGATATGAACTCAGATAAGGCCAGGCCTGCCATATTCACCTTCAATGGAGATGTTTACGACGGCTTTGATGCATTTTCTCTTTCAGCCGATCATTTTTCGTTTATGCAAAACAGCTTGCGCATACTTTCTGGTCTATATGGCGTTCTAAGACCATTGGACAAAATCCAACCTTATCGACTGGAAATGGGAACACAATTGAAGGTCAGCAAGGCGAAGAATCTCTATGAGTTCTGGCAGGGTAAGATCTCGGAACATTTGAAAGATGAGCTCGCAAAAGACGAAGTCCTGATCAACCTGGCAAGTCAGGAATATGCCCGATCAGTTGATCTCATGGCATTTGACCAAAAAGTGGTCCAGCCGCAATTCAAGGACTTTAAAAACGGCCAATTAAAGACCATTCCGTTCTATGCGAAAAAAGCCCGTGGCATGATGGCGCGTTTTATCGTTGATCATCAGATTTCTGATAAAGATCAATTGAAAGATTTCAATTATGGTGATTACACTTTTAGCAACCAACACACTGAGCAGGAAAATAAGCCGATGTTTATAAGGTAGCTTGTACATTAAATTTGTTTTTTTTTTTTACAAATAACGATGATGAGATCAGTAACCATTTCAAATTTGAGGAAGAGTTTAAAAAAACAATTCGACTATGTTACCCGAGACAACGAGATAGTTGTCGTACCAAGGAATAGCAATGAAGATGATGCTGTAGTCATCATGTCGATCAAAGAATATAATTCATTAAAAGAAACAGAGCATCTATTATCTACTGATGCTAATAAAAGTCGATTACACCGATCCATAAAGCAATTAGATAATAATGAGCTTGTGAGTTTTAACGATGAATAAGTATTACAAAGTTTGAACATCTATTTCACATCAAATGCCTGGGAGGATTTCACATTTTGGTTAGAAAATGATAAGTGTTTTGCGATAAAGATCAAAGAATTGATAAAGTCCATTTAGGGCAATTGGTAAACCTGAACCGCTTAAATATAATTTAAAGGGTTACTGATCGAGGAGGATAACAGGTGAACATAGACTTGTTTATAAGATCACAGGGGAAAAGGGGGCAAGTCGTCAGTGTATTATTATTCAATGTAGATTTCATTATGATGATAGATAAATGAATACGACCGACCCCAGGTTGACGCTTGAAATTAGTATTGTTGAAAGCTAGCCTTTAAACCATAAACAAAACGATCATCAACGTAGAACGCAACAACTTTGTTAATTCGCCCATAAATACATTTAGCATTTGTTGATATTTTTACAGTTTTGCTTCAACAAAATAGACCATGAAGCAATTAGATCGATCAGATATTTTACAATTGGATAAACGACAAAGAGCGCAATTGATCAATTCCTGTAGCGGGATAAGATCAGCTAATCTTATAGGAAGTATCGACGAGAAGGAAGTGAAGAACCTGGCGGTATTCAATTCTGTAACTCATCTGGGCAGTCATCCGCCTATGCTTTGTTTTATGCTAAGGCCTACCACGGTAACTCGTAACACTTATGATAACATCAAAAGAACAGGTGATTTTACCATCAATCACATCCATCCTGGAATGCTTCAACAAGCGCATCAAACATCCGCAAAATATCCGTCTGATATATCAGAATTTGATGAGGTTGGACTGAAGTCTTATTACACCAATAGAATCCGATCACCTTATGTGGAAGCTGCGCCGGTCAAGATAGGATGTAGTTTTAAGAACGAATATCTTATTGAAGAAAACGGCTGTAGATTTATCATCGGTGAGATAGAGGAATTAATGTTCGATGAAGGTCATCAATTTGATGATGGTGCTTTAGATCTGGTATCCACAGAATCAGTTGGTGCTATCGGTCTAGACAGTTATGTGTCTGCTTCTCTTATTGATAGATTTAATTACGCCAGACCGGAAAAGAATAAATGCTGAATGGTTCATAAAAAACCGCACTTACCAGAAAAGTTGTGCGCTACTTGTGGAAAACCCTTCAAGTGGCGAAAAAAATGGGCTAAGGATTGGGATAACGTTAAATATTGCAGTGAAAAATGCAGGAGGAACAAAAAGTAAATATCGTTTGGTTTAGGAATGACCTCAGAACAACGGATCAGCACTCATTAACTGAAGCAACAGCAGGAGATTTGCCGGTCATAGGTCTATATTGTTTTGATCCAAGGCAGTTTGAAATGACGGATTACGGCTTCAGAAAGACGGAAAAATATAGAGCGAAATTCCTGATCGAATCCGTGACCGATCTGCAAAAAGAACTGGAGAAGTTACAAATTCCCCTGATCGTCAAGCACGCGACACCGGAAGATGCACTTGCTCATTTAGCCGATCATTTAGCGATACAAGACCTATTCTATCAGGAAGAATGGACACAAGAAGAACATGAAGTAGAGCAAGCGGTAAAAGCTGTCTTACCGGATACGAACTTCCATGCCACTTATGACCAATTCCTATTTCATCCGGACGATGTGCCTTATGAAGATTGGCAGGAAATCCCCGAAGTCTTTACGCATTTCAGAAAAAAATGCCAGAAGAACACATCGGTCAGACCTTTAGCGGATAAACCAAAGGCCAATGAAAATTTACCTGAATTAAATCTATCATCGGAAATTCCGAGCTTATCCGATATGGGATTAGAGGAATTTAAAGTAGATTCCCGATCAGCATACCCTTTCAAAGGTGGTTCCACGGCAGCCTGGCAGCGTATCGATCATTATTTCTGGAAAAGCCACAAGCTCAAATATTACAAGAAGACGCGCAACGGATTGATCGGTACGGATTACAGCTCTAAATTATCCGCGTGGTTGGCCAATGGTTCCATTTCCGCACGTGAAGTCTATCATCAGGTGAAAAAATTTGAAAAAGAGATCAAGAAGAATCAAGATACCTATTGGCTCATCTTCGAGCTGATCTGGCGAGATTATTTTAAATACATTTCCCTAAAGCACGGTAATAAGATCTTCCAGTTGCACGGACTCAAAAACCAAAAATATGAGTGGCGCGCCGATGATGTAGCGCTACGCGAATGGATCAACGGCAATACGCCAGAGGATTTTGTGAACGCCAATATGTTAGAGATCCGCGAGACCGGATTCATGAGCAATCGCGGGAGACAAAACGTCAATAGCTATTGGGCAAAGGAATGGAAACAGGACTGGCGGATCGGTGCGGCTTATTTTGAAGCTATGCTGATCGATTATGATGTGCATAGCAACTGGGGCAACTGGATGTATAACAGCGGCGTGGGCAATGATCCACGCGACAGAAAGTTCAATATCAAACGTCAGGCGGAACGCTATGACGCTAACAAGAAATATCAGCAACTCTGGTTGCAGCAAACCTTATTTTGATGATGAAAACCTTAAGATTAATACTCGGCGATCAGCTGAACAGCCAGCATTCATGGCTTCAGGAAAAGAATGATGATGTCATTTATTTTATGGCAGAAATGCGCCAGGAAACCGATTATGTAGCGCATCATATCCAAAAGGTAACCGCCTTTTTCCTCTCTATGCGCAATTTTGCTCATCAACTGAAAAGAGACGGTCATCAAGTGGTCTATTATCAACTGGATGACAAAGACAATCAGCAAGACCTGCAAAAAAACATTCAGCAACTCATCGATGAACATCAGATAGAAAAGTTCGAGTACCAGTTGCCGGACGAATATCGGCTGGATGAGCAATTGCAAGGGATCTGCCGTGAACTGAGCATTGATACCGAAGCATTCGATACGGAACATTTTTTCACCTATCGGCAAGAAGTCGCTGATTTCTTTGCAAATAAAAAGATGATGACCATGGAATATTTCTATCGGGATATGCGCAAGAAATATGACCTGTTGATGCTGGATGATAAAAATCCGGTAGGCGGCCAATGGAACTTTGACAAGAGCAACCGTAAAAAATGGACCGGAAAACATGAGATACCGCCGAAAAAGGACTTTGATAAGGATGTTTCCGAGGTGGTCGACCTGATAGAAAACAGCGACATCAAGACCATAGGACGTATCGATAAAAAGCATTTCCCGTGGCCGAGCAGCCGTCAGGAATGTCTTGAAGTTCTGGACTATTTCTGTGAAAATCTATTGGTACATTTTGGCGATTACGAAGATGCCATGCATACCGATGAAAAGTTCCTGTTCCATTCCCGACTTTCTTACGCGATGAACGCTAAAATGCTGTCGCCCAGAGAAGTTATCGAAACTGTTATCGCTTATTATGAGGAACATGATGATGAGATCGATATTTCGCAGGTAGAAGGGTTTGTAAGACAAATTCTGGGTTGGCGCGAGTTCATGCGCGGTATCTACTGGAAAGAAATGCCGAATTATGCGCAGGAAAATCAGCTTAATAACAAGAACAAGCTACCGGATTTCTATTGGACCGGCGAAACCAAGATGAACTGCATGCGTCACGCCATCAACCAAAGTTTAGACGATGCGCACGCCCATCACATTCAGCGATTGATGGTGACCGGCAACTTCGCTTTGCTTTCCATGGTCGATCCGGATGAGGTAGACCGCTGGTATATGGGCATTTATATCGATGCGATAGAATGGGCAGAGATCACCAATACACGCGGGATGTCCCAATTTGCAGATGGTGGTATCGTAGCGACCAAGCCTTATGTATCAAGTGGTAGTTACATCAATAAAATGAGCAATTATTGCAAGTCTTGTCAATATTCCGTCACTAAAAAGAACGGTGAGAACGCCTGTCCGTTCAATAGTCTATATTGGAATTTTTTACACAAGAAACAAGAACATTTCAAGAACAATCAACGAATGGGGATGATGATGAACGTATTGAAAAAAATGGACCAGGAAACCCTTGAAGCCCATATTGAGCGTGCAGAAGCTATTATTGAGGATCCGGGGAAGTATTGAGGGAAATATTACAAAAAATAGAGATCTCATTTGCTGCGCTAAGATTGTTATTTAGTACTCTACCAATCCATATCCGTATAAAAACAGCAGCCATTAGAAACAAGCACAACTTTTAATAACGGCATTATTTCTGATCCGCAGCAAATTCATTGATGAAAACAGGTAATTTTTTATTAATTTAAGACGCACTTATTAAGCCGTTTGAAGCTTGACCAGTTATAGAGCTCAGCTAGCGAAATTGTCTCTACGCCTAAGGCGTAGAAAAGACATGAAGCGTTAAGCTGAGGTCGGTTTTTATAAGGCTTAGACTTATAAAAAATAACCTTCAAGCTTCTTGAATTTTTGGTTCTTTTGTTTTCAAGACAAAAGAACAGGCAAAAACAGCAATAAGTAATCAGAATAGACTAATTATTTTTAATCCAACCAAAGAATTGAAGCAATACAGCCTAGCTTTTTTGTTTCTTTCTTTGGTTAACTTGTCCTCGAGTTATTATATTTTAAAAAATATAACTCGGGATGAAAAAAAGAAAAGGCATACTTAACATAATTCAATAAGTGACAAATAGTGAATATTCAAAATGCTTTAATAAAAATAACACGATATTTTTGCATAGTATTAAC
>JAVLBJ010000095.1:0-5549 GCA_031581455.1 Psychroflexus sp.
AAATCTTGTTCTAAGGGGAATTCCTTTCTGATCTCCGTGCCATCAATATTTCCATAAACCGCCCGCAATGGTCTTCTTTCCTGAATGGTATCGGTAACACGTAAATTGCCAATATCGCCCGCATGCCATACCTCATCCGCTTGATTAACATATTCTAATATCTTATCATCCATATAGGCATGCGTATCGCTCATCAGTAGTATCTTCATAATGTTAAATCTTTATTGGTGCTTCGTTTCAGTAGCGTTCAGAAAAAGTATATTTGCACAAAAGTAGCATAATTGAGGTATTTTATCGAGATGGCATTCCATGGTGCTGCTTATGCGGGTTGGCAAAAGCAGCCAAATGATATTACCGTTCAGTCCGTTCTGGAAAAAGCTTTATATACCGTATTCCAAAGCGAAGTGCCTTGTGTAGGTGCTGGAAGGACCGATGCCGGAGTACATGCCACCTTTTTTATTGCCCATTTTGATGTGGAGGAGAAATTTGATGATCAACAATTCATTTTCAAGATGAACCAGCTATTGCCACACGATGTTTGTGTTAAAGATGTTTATCCGGTCAGGGCGGAAGCTCATGCTAGATTTGATGCTATTTCAAGAACTTACAAGTATTATATTACCCAGCAGAAAGACCCCTTTAGATTAGATCGAGCTACCTATATTAAAAAACCACTTTCAGTAGAATTGATGAATGAAGCCGCAGAGATTTTGTTAGATTATATTAATTTTAAAAGTTTTTCAAAGGTTAAAACCCAGGTCTATACGTATCATTGTAAAGTTATAGAAGCGTTCTGGGAGCAAAACAATAATTTGCTGATATTTAAGATAAAAGCTGATCGTTTTTTGCGTAACATGGTTAGAGCGATTGTTGGTACTTTAGTAGAGGTTGGTTTAAAAACTAAAACCATAGATGATTTCAAAAAGGTGATAGAAAGTGAAAACCGAGGAAAAGCGGGAAAATCAATGCCGGCACATGGGCTATTTTTAACAGATATAGGTTACCCGGAACAAATTAAATTATAATACAATGGCAGGCACTACGGGAAAAGCATTTGATTTTGGATTATTCAAGCGGATATTAGCTTATACTAATCCTTATAAGAGGACATTTTACTTTGTAGCTTTTTCCGCGATCATGTTATCTGGATTAGGTGTATTAAGACCTTATTTTTTAAGATGGGCGATTGATAAGGGTATTATCCCTAAAGATATGAATGAGCTTTTCTTTTATTTAATGCTCATGCTCGCTACACTTGTTGCCGAAGTATTATTCCAATTTGGATTTATCTATTTTGCCAATTGGTTAGGACAGGAAGTCATAAGAGACATAAGGGTACAACTTTTTCAACGCATTACTAATTTTAAAAAACAATACTTTGACACATCAGCTGTCGGGAAGTTAGTTACCAGGGCGGTCAGTGATATTGAGACCATCGCAAGCATCTTTAGTCAGGGGCTTTTTATGATCGTGAGCGACCTGCTAAAAATGATTGTTGTGCTTGGTTTTATGTTCTATCAGTCCTGGCAACTTACATTATTGGTGCTAATTGTGTTGCCATTTATTTTATATGCTACGCGCGTTTTTCAGCAGAAAATGAAGATGGCCTTTGAAGATGTAAGGAATCAGGTGTCTAATTTGAATTCTTTTGTGCAAGAGCGATTAACAGGTATGAAGATTGTCCAAATATTTAATAGGCATCAAATTGAATATGATGAGTTTGAATCGATCAATAAAAAGCATCGTGAAGCCTGGATCAAAACCGTCTGGTACAATGCGATATTCTTCCCTATTGCTGAGATGGCAACTTCTATCACCATTGGATTAATCGTATGGTTTGGTGGTTTGCGCGTGGTAGAATCTGATGCCTTGTCACTGGGTATTATCGTTATGTTCATCGATCTTTCCCAACTTTTATTCCGACCTTTACGTCAAATAGCAGATAAGTTCAACTCACTGCAAATGGGAATGGTAGCGGCTAATCGTGTGTTTAAAATAATCGATACCGATGCGTTCATAGATGATAAAGGGAAACGCGCGATCGAACATTTAGATGGTAAGATCGACTTTAAGGATGTTAGGTTCAGCTACAAACCGGATGAAGAAGTACTTAAAGGTATATCCTTTAGCATCAAACCCGGACAAACCGTAGCCGTAGTTGGCGCTACAGGTGCCGGAAAAAGTACGGTCATCAATTTGTTAAACCGTATGTATGATATCGATTCCGGGTCGATAATGATAGATGATCAACCTATAAGATCGTTCAAGCTTAACGACCTTAGACAGTCTATAGGTGTGGTCTTACAAGATGTATTTCTGTTTGCCAGTTCGATACATGAGAACATCACCTTACAAAAATCAGACATTTCAAAGGAAGAGGTGCAGCGTGCCGCTAAAGAGATCGGCGTAGATGAGTTCATCCAAACCTTACCCGGTGGTTATGATTACAATGTAAAAGAACGCGGAAGTATGCTTTCTTCAGGTCAACGACAGATTATCTCTTTCTTGAGAGCTTATGTGAACGACCCAAGCATACTGGTGCTGGATGAAGCGACTTCTTCCATAGATTCTTATAGCGAGCAGTTGATACAGAATGCTACAGAAAAATTAACTGAAGGAAGAACCTCTCTTGTGATTGCCCATAGATTAGCAACTATAAGAAATGCTGATCTTATTTTGGTTATGGATAAAGGAGAAATCGTTGAACGCGGAACGCACGATGAACTGCTCAGGAATACGGAAGGTTATTACAAGAAACTTTATGAAGCGCAATTCAAGAAAGATACGGCTGTAGAGACCTGATTTTAGAGATTAAAATGTGGTAACTGTTGTTGTTATTTCTGCCATAGGTCATTATGACGGCTAAGTAGGCAAATTTCCTGTTGTGTTTAATTTGCAACTATGAATATCAAAAGAATTGTCAAAGCTATTTATTTGTCTTATTTTATAGGATATTTGGTTTAACATTGTTGTGGTCTACTCAGCTTAAAGTCTAAATGTCTTTTTTGTCAAAAGTTAATAATAAGAACAATATTTGGTCTTATCTTAGCCGGACAAATATTCTTACAAATTTTAATTATATGGGAAGAGCTTTTGAGTTTAGAAAAGCCCGAAAAATGAAACGTTGGGCTGCGATGAGCAAAGCGTTTACACGTATAGGAAAAGACATTGTTATGGCCGTTAAAGAAGGTGGACCGGATCCGGATACCAATGCTAAATTAAGAGCGGTCATTCAAAATGCCAAGTCGGTCAATATGCCTAAAGATAATATAGAGCGAGCTATTAAACGGGCATCTGATAAAGATCAAGGCGATTATAAAGAAGTCTTATTTGAAGGTTATGCGCCTCACGGTATAGCGGTACTGATTGAAACAGCAACTGATAATAATACGCGAACCGTGGCTAATATCAGAAACTATTTTAATAAATATAATGGTAATTTAGGTACTTCGGGCTCTGTGGCTTTTATGTTTGACCATTCTTGTAATTTTAGAATCAATCCTCAAGCAATTGATATGGAATCATTAGAGCTGGAAATGATAGATTTTGGTGTTGAAGAAGTCTTTAAAGATGATGATGGTATTTTGATCTATGCGCCTTTTGAAAGCTTTGGTGATATACAATCTGAGTTAGAGTCCAGAAATATAGAAATACTGTCTTCAGGTTTTGAGCGTATCCCACAAGTCACTAAAACACTTTCAACTGATCAGGTGGAAGATGTTGAAAAACTTCTAGAAAAGATAGAAGAAGATGATGATGTACAGCATGTTTATCATACGCTGGTATAAAAAAAGTGAATATTTGTATTCTGAAATACTTATTTATAAACTACTTCTCAACAGATAATATGATTAAGGTGCTGGTATTAATCTAAAACATTAAAATTGTCAATTAAAATACCGAATTTGTAATATAAGTTTTCAGATAGAATACTTTAAACACAAAATATACACTTGCATTTTTACCGTAAGTGCTGAATTAATAAGGTCTTAAATATCGCTTTTAATCTTTTGATAAACATAACGTTAAATCCCATTAAACATAAAAAAAACCGTACATTTGCATGCAATTTACAATGAAATTGCAATGGCTAAAATCAATAAAATAAAGATGAAAGGGCTCACTTATGATGATGTCCTTCTCGTTCCGGATTACTCAGAAGTCCTTCCCAGAAAAGTTAGTATAGAATCAAGGTTTACTAAGAATATTAATCTTCGCGTTCCTATTGCATCAGCAGCGATGGATACCGTAACTGAATCACGTATGGGTATTGCTATAGCACGTGAAGGTGGTATAGGTGTTTTACATAAAAACATGACTATTGATCAACAAGCGCTCAAGGTTAGAAAAGTAAAACGTGCCGAAAGCGGTATGATTATAGACCCTATCACTTTAAAAGCCAATGCCACCGTAAGCGATGCAAAGCGTTGTATGCAAGAAAACAAAATAGGCGGTATCCCTATTATTGATCAAGATAATAAACTTATAGGTATTTTAACTAATCGGGATTTAAGGTTTGAATCAAAAAACAACCGACCGGTAGAGGAAATCATGACTAAAGACAAGTTGATTACAACGCATGAAGGTACCTCTTTAAAAGAAGCAGAAGTAATTCTTCAGCGACACAAAATTGAAAAACTACCAGTGGTTAAACCTGACGGTAGGTTAGATGGCTTGATTACCTTTAGAGATATCACCAAGCTAAGTCAAAAGCCTATGGCCAATAAAGATGAGTTTGGCCGATTACGCATAGCAGCTGCTCTCGGTATAACGCCTGATGTTAAAGATCGGGCAGCCGCACTGGTTGACGCCGGTGTAGATGCTGTAGTTATTGATACAGCTCATGGTCATACAAAAGGTGTGGTAGATACCCTAAAAATAGTCAAAGAGAATTTCCCTGATTTAGAGGTAGTTGTTGGTAATATCGCCACAGCAAAAGCTGCACGCTATTTAGTAGATGCCGGTGCAGATGCAGTAAAAGTTGGTATAGGTCCAGGATCTATATGTACTACAAGAGTTGTTGCGGGTGTTGGATATCCTCAATTATCAGCAGTTATGGAAGTGGCAGAGGCTTTATCAGATTCAGACGTTCCGGTAATTGCAGATGGCGGTATTAGATATACCGGAGATATTCCTAAAGCCATCGCTGCCGGCGCAGATTCTGTGATGTTAGGTTCATTGTTAGCAGGCACTAAAGAATCACCCGGCGAAACTATTATTTACGAAGGCAGAAAATTTAAGTCTTATAGAGGAATGGGCTCTGTTGAGGCCATGTCTAAAGGCTCTAAAGATCGCTATTTTCAGGATGTGGAAGATGACATCAAAAAACTAGTCCCTGAAGGCATTGTAGGTCGTGTGCCTTATAAAGGTGAACTGGTAGAAAGTATGGTTCAGTTCATAGGTGGTTTAAGAGCCGGAATGGGATATTGTGGTGCAAAAAATATTGAGGATATGAAAACCAATGCACAGTTTGTAGAAATCACAAATTCCGGTATTATGGAGAGCCATCCGCATCATGTCTCTATTACTAAAGAAGCGCCTAATTATTC
>JAVLBJ010000015.1:0-36869 GCA_031581455.1 Psychroflexus sp.
TATAACCGTCTAAATAGAATAATGATTGACCGTACTGATTTTTAGAAAACAATCTGTTATAATCTATATAAGCAATTACCTCACCGTAGCGATCTTCTAACCTGACATTTTGCACCTTGTTGTAACAGCTATATAATAGGATTAATAAACAAGTAAAATATCTAAATTTCTCTAATCTAAGTTAATGATGATTAAAGATACTAATTTAAAGATAAAGTATAAATCTGGAAGGGATTAGTTTAATGCTATTTTGAATAAGCTATTTATAATGCAAGTGCCTTTTCATAAAGTTTAAGATAGCCCGGTAGCACCTTACCTAAATCATAGCTTTCAGCAACTTCTCTTGCCTGATTCTTGAAAAGCTGTAATTTCTCTTCGTTTTGTAGTAATGATAATGCATTTTTTGCCATATCATCTACATCACCTACATCGCTTAAAAACCCTGAATAGCCATCTTTGTTTACCTCAGGAATACCTCCGGTATTTGTTGATATTACCGGCACACCATGAGCCATGGCCTCTAATGCAGAAAGTCCAAAGCTCTCTTTTTCTGATGGCAGTAAAAACAAGTCTGAAAAACATAAAATTTTATCTATTTCATCACTTTTCCCCAGAAATAAAATATTTTTTCTCACATCAAGGTCATAGGCAAGTTGTGTAGCACTTTCTCTTTCAGGACCGTCGCCGACAATGATTAACTTTGATTTTTGCTTCTGATGGATTTTAGCAAATACTTTAATAACATCTTTAACTCTTTTTACTTTTCTTAAATTACTGACATGGGTGATTATTTTTTCATCACTATTAGCCATAAGTTCACGATCGCAATCTTTAAAATTGTTAGTTACTTTTGCGATATTAACAAAATTAGGAACGTGGTAGATTTCGTTTTTAATATCAAAAATTTCTAATGTGTTTTTTCTTAGATCTTCAGATACCGCCGTTACAATGTCACTTTTGTTAATACTAAAATTAACTGCCGGCTTATAAAAAGGATGACTGCCTACTAAAGTAATATCTGTTCCGTGTAAAGTAGTAATCATAGGAATTTTTATGTTATCCTCCATGAGCATTTGTTGCGCCATTAAACCCGCATAAGCATGTGGAATAGCATAATGCACATGAAGTAAATCAATATCATAGGTTTTTATAGTGTTAGTCAACTTGCTTGATAATGCTAGCTCGTATGGTTGGTAATGGAAAAGCGGGTATTCCTGGATAATTACCTGATGGTAATGGATGTTTTTAGATAAATAAGCGAGTCTAACCGGTTGCTTATAAGTAATAAAATGAATTTCGTGACCTCTATTGGCTAATTCTATACCAAGTTCAGTCGCAATAATCCCGCTTCCTCCATAGGTAGGATAACAAACAATGGCTATTTTCATTCGATTAATAATTTGGTTTAAAAGTAAGCTTAATCTTGTCTTTATAGCCTTAAAGAAAGATTAAATCAATCTTCGAGAGCTTTATAAATTAATCTCTGAATTTCTGTTCTTGTATTTTCTTTTATCAATTTATCATTATCCATATCTGGATAAGTTCGATTAGTTAAAAAGACAAAAATTAAATTTTCAGAAGGATCTGCCCAGGTATAGGCTCCGGTGAAACCACTATGCCCAAAGCTGGTCATGGACACGCATCCACAAGTAGGTCCTATATCATCTAATTGAGGTTTATCAAAACCTAAGCCTCTACGTACTTCTTTTTCACAATAATGGCATGTATTAAAAAAATTAATTGTTGATTGGTTAAGGTAACGCTTACCTCCATAGGTACCTCCATTTATGTAAAGTTGCATCATTTTTGCTACATTTTTAGCATTAGCAAAAACGCCTGCATGTCCACCTACACCGCCTAACATAGCTGCTCCCTGATCTTGCACAACACCCTGAATTTCTGTTTTACGCCAGTTTTTATCCATATAAGATGGTGCAATTACAGATTGATCAAATTTATTTAAGGGCTTATATAACATTCTGGTATTACCCAAACTCTCATAAAACAAGTCCTGAACAAGTTCATCTAAAGACGGCTCATACTCTTGTTCTATATAATCTTTTAAAATGTAAAAAGGCAAATCGCTATAATCATAGTACAATGAATCATTTAAAGGACTTTCTATAATTTGATGCTGTATAGAATCTCTATAATCTGATCTCAGGTACAATTTATCTGTTAATTGAATTGAAAAGCTATCAGATGCAGTTTCTCGGTAATAGTTTTCTCTATTTTCTAAAGTCGACTGGTAAAATGGTATCCATGCCTGAAGCCTGGCATAATGAGATAGCATGCGTTTTATACTAATATCAGCTTTATTGGTTGATTGATAAGCCGGTAGTAATTCGCCTAATGTATCATCAATATCAATCTTATTGCGTTCATACATGTGCATGATTACTGGCAGTGTAGCCATTATTTTTGTAAGAGAAGCAATATCATAAAGCGTTGTATCAGTTACAGATTGGTTGCCTTCATAACGGTAATGGCCAAAGTTTTTTTGATATATTATGCTACGGTCTTTAGCAATTAATACTTGAGCGCCGGGTATTTGCCTGTCTTTAATACTCTTCTTAATCATGGAATCTACTTTTGATAGCTTTTGAAGTGAAAAACCACTATTAGAAGGCATATCATAGTATAAACGTTTCAGATTTTTTGATCTAAAACCGCTGCCCTCAGGAAAAGCTCTACTAATACTAACCGGCAATTTACCCTTACTTGATCTTGCTCCGTAAATAATACTTGCAGCAACTTTCTGAGCAATAGGATGATTTTGATATAAATTTAAAATAGCATTGATAGATAATGTAGAAGGTAAATTACTCAATGCATAAGGACTGGTAAAGTTAACAAGAACAACTGAGGTATTAGCGACAGCTTTAGATATAACTTGCTTGTCTGAAACCGAAATAGAATTGTCGTTCCATGGAGATGATGTATCCTTATGGTGGCTGATGATGAGCCTGTCGTAACTATCAAAAATATCAGTCTGATTATTGACATCCTCTTTAGTTATCCTATCTATAGATTGATAGTTAGATAATTCTTCATAAAAAATATCATAATCACCATCACCTAAAGCTAACAATGCTGTTCTTTTCTGAACTGATTGAAACGGAATTAAACCCAGGTCATTTTTAACTAATGTTGCCGCAGAGGCATAAGCTTTGTAGGTTAATGACTTGTTTTTTTGTGAGTTTAGATCTTTAGTTAAATTTTGAAAATCAATAGGTTGAATATCATCAAGACCTAATTTATATTTAACATATAATATTTTTCTCACTGAGTAATTTAATCTTCTCATAGAAATATCACCTTTATCAACAGCTGTTTTAAGTTGATTAAAATTCTCTGGTAAGTCGTCAGGAATAAGTAACACATCATTACCTGCCTGAAATGCTTTAACAACAGAAGGTTGATCAGAATTATAATTGGTAACACCTTTCATATTCATGGCATCGGAAAAGATAAGGCCGCTAAAATTGAAATCAGATTTTAATTTTTGCTGAATAACCTGATTTGATAAAGTTGTAGGTAAACCCTTGACGCCTGTCATGCTCGGTATGTTAAGATGAGCCACCATCACAGCGTTTAAGCCTTTGTCTATTAATTGAGTATAAGGGTATAAATCTACTTCTTCTATTCTGCTTTTAGAAAAATTTACCGTAGGTAGTGTTTTATGAGAATCAGCATCTGTATCGCCATGCCCGGGGAAATGCTTGGCACATGCTAAAACACCTGCCTTCTGCATCCCTTTCATAAAAGCAAGAGATTTCTGAGTGACATTAAGTTTGCTTTCACCAAATGATCTATTGCCTATAATGGGGTTTTTAGGATTGGTGTTAATATCTACCACAGGCGCAAAATTTATATGAACTCCTAATCGTTTATTGTGTGTTCCTATTTGCTTTCCTATATCATATATTAAATGATGGTCTTTTATAGCGCCCAATGTAAGGTTATAAGGAAAAGCAAAAGTACTATCTAAGCGCATAGATAATCCCCATTCAGCATCCATCCCTATAAGAAGCGGAATATCAGATTTTTTTTGAATTTCATTTGTGAATTGAGCCTGTTTATAGGGATTGCCTTTTGAAAAAATGACGCCTCCGAGATGATATTCTTGAATTTGATTTTTAATGTTTTGCCTGTTATCTAACTCATCTTTAGTAAAAGCAGCAACCATAAAAAGTTGACCTATTTTTTCTTCAAGACTCATGTTTTTCAACTGCTTGTTGACCCATTTTTTTTGAGCTTTAAAGTCTTTTGCTAATACTGCATCATTTTTGGTTTGCCCTGAAGCAAAATAACTGATAAGCAGTAATACAAGTAGGTATTTTTGCATGGTTATAGCAGAATTATAAAAATCTGGCGTGCCAGCTTTCTTCAAGTGGAACTTCCCAGTTTTCCCTATAATCAGCTTTATTGTTGACCAGGTTGTTAAACACAATTGTCTTTGGTGAAACCCCTTTATTTTTAACTAAGTTTTTAAACTCTTTGAGGTCTTTATAAGCTAGATAATCACCTTGTTTATAGGTTACATTCATTCTGTCCAGAAGATCTACATTATAGGTTTTTTCCAGTTCCTGTATAAAGTGAACAGATGCATCGATGGAACATCCACTGGCGCCTGTTTGAGATTGATCTAATCCTATAACTATAAATCGATTATAAGGGATGTCAAATGCGGCTTTTAATGACGATCCATGAGCCGTCCACTCATCTAAAAAATCAGCCAGCCTTATTTTAAGCTCATTTGCTTCTTCTTTAGTAAACGTTCTATTGCACTGATACACCCATATTCTAGCATCATCTGGTAATTGATTAAAATCTACATACATATTATAGGTCTTTAGCGTCTGCGAGTAACTCCGCTACGTCCAACACTTGGATATCAGCAGATTTTTCTTTGCTTTTTACACCATCTGTCATCATGGTATTGCAAAATGGGCAACCTGCTGCTACTACATCTGGCTGAACGTCAAGGGCTTCTTCTGTTCTATGAATGTTTACTTCTTTTTCACCTTTTTCTGCATCTTTAAACATTTGAGCACCGCCTGCTCCACAGCATAATCCTCTTTTTTTACAGCTTTTCATTTCAACAAGCTCTACATCGAGTTTTCTAAGTAAGTCTCTGGGCGCCTCATATTCATCATTGGCACGTCCTAAATAACAAGGGTCATGAAATGTAATGCGTTTACCTTTAAACTGACCGCCTTCTACTTTAAGTCTTCCACTATCAAGTAGTTTTTTTAAAAACTGGGTATGGTGGAGTACATCATAATTGCCGCCTAATTCCGGGTATTCGTTTTTTATCGTATTAAAACAATGCGGGCAGGCTGTAACTATATTTTTAACCTCATAAGCGTTTAAAACTTCTATATTAGTCATGGCTTGCATTTGATACAAAAATTCATTGCCTGCTCTTTTTGCTGGGTCTCCGGTACAACTTTCTTCTGTTCCTAAGACCGCAAATTTTACCCCAATATTGTTTAATAGTTTAACAAAGGCTTTCGTGATTTTTTTAGCTCTATCGTCAAAACTTCCTGCACATCCAACCCAAAATAAAACCTCAGGCTGTTTGTCTTCTGCCGCATAACTTGCCATGGTTGACACATGTAGTGATTCACTCATATATTTATTAACTTTTATTCTTCAAAAACTTCAATTGTTACTTGCTTTTCTATTAAATCTGTAAACTTACCTTTATATCTGGTTGCTCTTACCAGGTGATTATCTATCCAGTGATAATTCCCACCTCTTGGTTTACCCATAAGTAATGAATGGTACTTAAGTCCATTGTTGTCTAACCATTCTTCTGTTATTTCTCTATGCTCTTCAGTTCTAGAGGTAAAAAAGCAAATTCTATGTCCCTGATCATACCATTTATTCAATGTTTTTAAGGCATCTGGATAGGCTTTGCAAGTTCTCATTCGTTCAGGTTCTTCATTAGGCACATCTTCAGTAATAGTACCATCTATATCGATTAAATAATTCTTGATATCATCCGGTAGTAATGGACTTATAGTTTTCTTCCCTTTTTTGGCTTCTTTTAAAAAGTCATCGTTATTTTCCATAATAGTTTTTTAATTTTTGCTAATTGGTTTCTTCAGCCCACTTAAGTCGGTCTTGTTGATTATAAGGCCATGGAGCGGCGTTGTTTTCTATATTAGTCATCGCATTATTAAGCTCTGGTGAAGCATCGCTTTTCTCCATAACAAGATATTGTCTCATATCCATAATTATAGAAAGCGGATCAATGCCAATGGGGCAAGCCTCTACACAAGCATTACAGGTTGTACAAGCCCAAAGCTCTTCTTTTGTAATATAATCACCTAATAGAGATTTATCATCTTCTGTTGATTCTCCTTTATTTAAGTGGTCACTAATTTCCTCAAGTCTGTCTCTGGTGTCCATCATTATCTTCCTGGGAGAAAGTAGTTTGCCGGTCTGGTTAGCCGGGCATTCAGAAGTGCATCTACCACATTCAGTGCAAGTATAGGCGCTTAAAAGCTGGAACCAGGATAAATCAGTAACATCACTTGCTCCAAATTTTTCTGGTTCCCCGGCATCGCCCTCAGGTTCAGCAAAAGGGTCAGCGTTAGGATCCATCATCGTTTTTACTTCTTGTGTTACTGTTGGATTGTTAGAAAATTTACCTTTAATATCTAATCTAGAAAAATAAACATTAGGGAAAGCTAAAAGAATATGTAAATGCTTTGAATAATAAAGGTAGTTTAAAAAGAAGAATATACCCAAAATGTGTAGCCACCATGCCGCTCTCTCAATAATAACAAGTGTTTCATTACTCATGTTATCAAAAAGGGGTAAAATAAAATTGCTTATAGGGAAAGATCCAGCTTCTGCGTAATGAGCTGCGCCATTAATCTGTAGTTGATGGTCTGTTGCATTCATAGTTAAAAACAACAACATTAAAATCACTTCAAAGTAAAGTATATTATTGGCGTCATTTTTAGGCCAGGCAGTCATTTCTTTAGAAAAAAACCTTTTAATTTTAACCACATTTCTTCGCGTCCAGAACAATATAACTCCCGTTAATACCAGAAAAGCTAAAATCTCAAAACTTGCTATTAAAACATCATAAACAGGACCTATAAAAGAGAAAACCCTATGGGTTCCTAAAACCCCATCAATTATGATTTCTAAAACTTCTATATTAATGATTACAAATCCTATATATACTACAACATGAAGTGCTCCGGCGATAGGACGAACTACCATTTTAGATTGCCCCAAAGCCACCCGCATCATTTTATTTAATCTTTCTTTTTTTCTATCATTCCTGTTTTCATCTTTACCTAATTTAATATTGCGCTGAAACCTTTTTATATTTCTGCTAAAAAAATATATAGCATAAGTTAAAGCTATTATAAATAAAAGTTGCGGTAGATATTTTAATATTTCCTCCATCATTTATCATTTTCTTTATAAGATCTGTTTTTTTTGCCAAAAATTGAAAAATGCACATAACGTTTAGGATTGTTTTTAAAATCGTTTAAAAGTTCTTCTAATTCTTGTGTAGAAGCTTCAAGATTTTGGTAAACCTGATCATCATTAATGAGCTTTCCTAAACTGCCCTGACCACTATCTATTTTTTGGGTAATGCCTTTTATGCTGGCAATAGAAGTTTCCAGATCTTTTGTGATTTTATTAATTTCTATTTGAGCTATCGAATCTGATAAATCAGAAAAACTTTTTGATGCTTTATTGATATTAGCGAATGATTCATTGATATTTTTCTTGTTATTATCTAAAAAATCATTAGCTTTTTCGCTTACTTTATTAATTGATGTTAATGATTTTTTAACTTCGAGAATTGATGCTCTTAAATTTTCCTGAGTTTCTAAATTGAGTATATTGTTTACAGAAGAAACCACTGTATCAACATCAGTAACGACCTTTTCTATTCTGGTCTGCAATGGGGTTAATTGATTATTGACTAATTCTAATAACCCGGGGTCAATTATGCCCGGTAACGTATCTCCTGTTTTAGCTTGAACCTGGCTTTTATAAACAGGCTCAATAGCCATAGATTTACTACCTATTAAATTACCGCCGTATATTTTAGCTTTAGATTTATTAGAAAATTGGAAATCATTATTGATATTCATAGTAACTAACAACTCTCCGGTTTGGTTTAAAAAAGTTATATCAGTTACAGAACCTACTTGTAAGCCGTTAATCGTCACTGGTGAAGATTTGCTAAGACCTTCTACATTATCATATACAGCATAAAAGGTTCTTGAGCTTTGTAGAAGGTTATTACCTTTTAAATAGTTATATCCAAATATAAATAATAAGATGGAGGCTACCGCTAAAATCCCAACTTTAAATTCGTTTGATATTTTCAATTGATTTTGGTTTATTAATTTGTAAAATTAATTAATCATTTGCTGAATCAATAGCTTTTGCTAGTGAAATTTTATCTCCGCTTTTTGTAAATGCGACCACAAAAGCTGTTTTGTAACCTTTTCCTCTGGCATATTTTACAAGTTCTTGAGCGTCAAAGTAATTACTTGCATTACCATAATAGTATTTAAAAAAATCGCCTTCTACGCTCCTGGTTATCGGAGACAAACCTTTAAAGTTTTGGCTGGAAGGTTCTATTTCATTTGAGCTTGCGGCTAATTGCACTTTAAATGTAAATCCCTTATCATCTTCATTTCTGTCCACTTTTACTGATTGTCTTTTGCTGAGCTCTGTCTCGTTATTTGATGAAGTTCTGTCAATGGCATTTTTATAGGTCTGTATGGCTTTTACAATAGATTTTGCCATCTGTTTTTGCCCTTTTTTTGAATTGAGATATTTACCTTCCTTAGGATTTGATAAAAACCCCATTTCTATAAGAATACTAGGCATAGTAGTTTCTCTAAGCACTAAAAAACCAGCTTGCTTTACACCTCTATCATATCTTTTAAGTGAACTTACAAAGCGTTTCTGCACTTTATCAGCAAGCAGAATACTTTCATCTAAGTACTCTTCCTGCATCATCGTAAATGTCATGTAAGATTCTGGTGATTTGGGATTAAAACCATCATATTTCTTTTTGTAATCATCTTCCATCAAAATAACCTGATTCTCTTTTTTTGCTATTTCAAAGTTATCATCATTTCTATGAAGCCCTAACACAAAAGTTTCAGCACCATAAGCACTTTTGCTGCCTGCTGCGTTGCAATGTATAGATAAAAACAAATCAGCATTAGCTTTATTAGCGATATTAGCACGTTCATGCAAAGGAATGAATTTATCTGTCTTCCTGGTTAGAATTCCCTTTATGCCTGATATTGATTTAAGCTGCTCTGCAACTTGTAAAGACACGTTAAGCACAACTTTTTTTTCACGGTAGCCTCCACCTCGTGTGCCGGAATCTTTACCACCATGACCCGGGTCAATAACTACTAAAAAATCATCATTAAAATAATCATTGTTTTGAGCCTCAGAAGTCTGACTTAGCAGAATTAAAGAGATTAAAACAATTATCAGTTGTATAGAGACGTTGGGTACATAAGTTAAATGATCCGTAGAAGCAATATTATTTAGTTGAGGACATTTAAACATTATAATTATATGTAATTTTGAGGCGTTTTAACTTAAATAACAAAAATAGCACTATTGCAATTGCGCACAAATAAAGTTTTTATCCTTATTCTGTTTTTAACTTTATGTTGTTCTTCCCTCAGTGCGCAGAAAGATACAACAAAGCTTAAAAATAACGATGTCGTTAATGATAGTATTGTCCAGCAAAAGAAAGAAAAAGATTCTGTAAATAATTCATTTTTAACTGATATTGTTGATGCTAAAGCCCAGGATTATAAACGCTTATCCAGAAAGGAAAACAAGATGTACCTTTATAACAAAGCTGAAATTAACTATACTAATATTAGCATAAAAGCAGGAGAGATTATCTTAGACAATGAGAAGAAGGAGGTTATCGCTCGAGGAATAGTAGATTCAACAGGCAAATACACACAAAAACCGGTTTTTACAAAAGGAGGCGATGAGGTAAAACCCGATAGCTTAAGATATAATTTTGATACTAAAAGAGCGCTCATCTATAACTCTGTGACAGAGAAAAATGGCATAAACACCATGGGTAGAGTAGCTAAAAGAGAAAATGATTCTGTCATTTTTATGAAAGATGTCAAATTTACAACTGCAGAAAATATAGATGATGCAGATTATTACTTTCGTGCCCGTAAAATTAAATATGTGCCAGATAAAAAAATAGTATCAGGGCTGGTTAATATGTATATCGCTGATGTGCCAACGCCAATAGGTCTTCCTTTTGGTTTTTTCCCGATGACAAAAGACAGGTCATCAGGTTTTATAATACCAACTTTTGGAGATAACAGAAATAGAGGGTTTTCACTTACTAACGGCGGCTACTATTTTGCCATTAATGATTATGTAGATCTAACCACTTTGTTAGACTTATATTCTAATGGAAGTTACGGTTTGAGATTTGACAGTAGCTATAAAAAAAGATACAAATATGGCGGTAATGTGAGTTTAAGGTATGAGAAGCTCTTTATTAGTGAACCTGGCTTACCTGACTTTCAGGAGAGAACAATCTACAACTTAAGATGGTCTCATAGTCAAGATCAAAAAGCAAGTCCTAGCAGAAGGTTTTCAGCATCTGTAAATTTAGGATCTTCTGAGTTTTTTAGGCAATCAGCTAATCAGGTAAATCAGGCTAATACACTAAACAACAGCTTTAACTCTTCTATTTCTTACAGCAAAAGGTTTAATACAAAACCTGAAATGAATCTAAATATATCAGCTACACATAATCAAAATACTAATACGCAGGAAATTAACATGACCTTACCTACTCTGCAATTTAGTATAAGTAGGTTTTTTCCTTTTGAACCGGAATCAGGTGTTAAAAAAGGGGCTATAGATAATATCAACTTGCAATATAATTTAAGAGGCGAAAACAGGGTGCAAACAACTGATTCATTATTTTTCCAACCAGAAATGTTTAATGATTTTAACTCCGGTTTACAGCATACTATACCGCTAACTACTAACTTTAAAGTTTTTAATAATTTTAGCGTAAACACAAGTGCTAACTACAACGAAACATGGGTATTTAAAACATTTGACCGGTCTTTTGATGAGCAACGACAAGAAGTAATTACAGATACCATAAATGGTTTTGATTCATACAGAACTTACAATGCGTCTGTAGGTGTAGGCACAACGGTTTACGGCCTATTTCCATTTAATAATAAGAGTAAAATTAAAGCTATAAGACATGTTATGCAACCTAATGTAAGTTTTAGTATAAACCCTGCATTCGATCAATATTATGATAGCTATACAAGACCAGGCGGAGGCGGTTTAGAACCTGAAGAGGTTGAATTTTCCAGGTTTCAGGGTACCCTTTATGGCGCACCAAATAAGAATTTTTCAAGTAATGTAAATTTCTCTGTCAATAATGAATTTGAAGCCAAAGTCAGAAAGAAGGATTCTACCTTAACCGGTGATGATAGGTACAAAAAAAGAAAACTATTAAGCAATTTATCATTTAATACCAGTTATAATTTGGCAGCAGACTCGCTTCATTTGTCACCAGTTAGATTTAGAGGAACCCTACCCATAGTTGAAGACGATTTTTCTATTAATTTTCTAGGCACTTTAGATGTTTATGCCTTGAATAATAATAACCAAAGAATTGATAAATTAAACATCAACAATGGTGGGAGCCTATTCCGGCTAACCCAGGGAAACATAAGCTTTAGTTACAAGCTTAGCGATAAATTATACAGCGGAGAGGACGATAACGAAGAAGAAGATGAACAAAGCGAAACCTTTAGAAGTGGCGGAAGAAAAGATGATTTATTTGGCTCAGCAGAACCCTTAAGTCAGCGTGGGTCTAATGATGATGAACCTGTAAAAAACGATAATGACAATTACGATTACGATATCCCCTGGAGTCTCAATTTATCATATACCATGACCTATAACAACCGAAGACGTGAGAATGAAATTTCTTCTCATTCTATCATGTTTAATTCTGATGTAGAATTATCACCCAGATGGTCTATTGGCGCATCATCTGGTTTTGATTTAAAAGATAAAGGTTTTACATTTACACAATTGCGATTTGCCAGAGATTTAAAAAGCTGGAAAATGACCTTTAACTGGACGCCTTTTGGTAATAGAGAATCATGGTTTTTCTTTATTGGTATAAAATCCAACATCTTTAGTGATATTAAATATGATAAGAATAGAGAACCGCTAAGACGATTAAATTAAACGATATGTCAAAAGAAATAATCAATACGGATCAAGCCCCTCAGCCTATAGGACCATATAATCAAGCAGTAAAATTTGGAAACCTGCTTTTTGTATCGGGTCAAATTGCTTTAAAAGAAAATGGAGAATCGCTAATTGGTGAATCTATAGATATTGAAACTCATCAGGTAATGAAAAATATCAAATCTATCCTGCAAGCAGCTGATCTTAATTTTGATCATGTAATAAAAATAAGCATCTTTTTAAAGGATTTAAGCTTATTCAATCAAGTGAATGAAGCTTATGGTAAGTATTTTAATACTGACACCGCGCCGGCCAGAGAAACAATAGAAGTAAGCGAACTTCCTAAAAAGGCTAATATAGAAATGAGTATTGTAGCTGGTATCATGTGATATGGAATTAGGCAGCTTAGATTTTCTTATTATTATCGTTTTTTTTGCGTTGTATTTGATCATAGGGGTTTTAGTAGCCAGGCAAAGTGGTAAAAATGCAACCAATTTCTTTTTATCCGGCAGAAATATGCCCTGGTGGATTTTAGGGGTTTCAATGGTAGCCACAACATTTGCAGCAGACACGCCCGGACTTGTTGCAGGTATTGTAAGAAAAGACGGTGTATCCGGCAATTGGATCTGGTGGTGCTTCTTGCTTACAGGGATGCTCACCGTGTTTTTTTACAGCAAGCTATGGCGCAAAAGCAATATTACTACAGATTTAGAATTTTATGAATTAAGATATTCCGGAAAAAGCGCCGCTTTCCTACGCGGTTTTAGGGCTATATATCTTGGCGTGTTTTTCAATATTGTTATAATGGCCGGCGTTTGTTTAGCTGCCATTAAAATAGGCCATGTTATTTTTGATTTATCAGCAGTCAACTCCTTACTTATAGCCAGTAGTATTACTACGATTTATTCTTTACTTGGTGGATTAAAAGGTGTTCTACTAACAGATTTTATTCAGTTCATCATAGCTTTAGGAGGAAGTATCTGGGCGACCATTTACATACTTAATCTTGATCAAATAGGCGGTTTAGATGGGTTACTAAATCATCAAAACGTTTCAGATCAATTGGCGTTTTTTCCTGATTTTTCTCAGCCTAAAAATTATATCCCTATGCTTGTTATTCCTCTCGCGGTACAATGGTGGAGCGTATGGTATCCAGGGGCAGAACCCGGCGGCGGCGGTTATATTGTTCAGCGTATGTTAGCTGCTAAAAACAAAGCACATGCCACTAAAGCTACTTTGTTTTTTAATATTATGCATTATGCGGTTAGACCCTGGCCATGGATTTTAATAGGTTTAGCTTCACTGATTATTTTTCCTGAAACAGCTTCGCTGGCAAAGGCTTTTCCTGAATTAGACAAAAGCTTTATAAAACCGGATTTATCCTACGCTGCTATGTTAAAGTTTTTACCTACAGGATTAATAGGTCTGGTTATTACATCGCTTATTGCTGCTTTTATGAGTACGATTTCTACCCATTTAAATTGGGGCAGCAGTTATGTGGTCAATGATTTTTATGTGAGATTTATAAAACCAGATGCAAGTTCAAGACAACAGGTTATTATAGGACGGTTATCAATTGTATTTATGATGTTAGCCGCAGCGCTATTAGCACTGGTACTTCAAGAAGCCAGAGAAGCATTTAATTTATTGCTCCAAATTGGTGCCGGCACCGGATTATTGTTTATTGTTAGATGGTTCTGGAAAAGAGTAAATCCCTACAGCGAAATTACAGCGATGAGTGTTTCGTTTTTAATCGCTTTAATATTCTTTCTTAGCGATCATGGTAAAATACCGGAAATAGGCATTAAAGACCATTGGCGCCTGGTGATTGGCGTAATTATTACAAGCATAGCGTGGATAAGCGTGAGTTTATTGACTCATCCATCTGATGCTTCTAAATTAAAATCCTTTAATGAGCGCATATTTGACGAGCAGTCTAAATTCAAATACGCTTCAGCTAAGATATTTGGATTTTTTGGTGGTGTAATAGGTGTTTACGGTACTTTATTTGGCACCGGATTATTCCTGTATGGAGAATATATTTTAGGCAGTTTTAGTGTCTTTATATCAGCCTTAGGCTTTATAGCTATTCTAATCAATTGGAAAAAAATTATAGATTAATCATCATAACGTATAATTTTAGCACCAACGGCTCTTAATCTTTCATCAATGCTTTCGTATCCTCTATCTATTTGTTCAATATTATGAATAGTAGATGTTCCTTTAGCTGATAATGCCGCTATCAGCAATGATATTCCAGCTCTGATATCCGGTGAGCTCATGGTCGTAGCTTTTAATTGCGACTTAAAATCATGACCTATCACGGTAGCTCTATGCGGGTCGCAAAGAATGATTTTAGCTCCCATATCTATGAGTTTATCAACAAAAAACAATCGACTTTCAAACATTTTTTGATGAATTAAGACGCTACCTCTGGCTTGTGTAGCGATGACTAGAATTACACTTAGTAAATCAGGCGTAAACCCAGGCCACGGCGCATCACTAATATTCATGATAGACCCATCTATAAAACTGGCTACCTCATAACCATTCTCGTGTTTTGGAATCACGATATCATCGTTCTTCTTCTGGATATTGATACCTAATTTTTCAAAAGTTGACGGTATAAGCCCTAAGTGTTCCCAACCTACATTTTTAATGGTTATTTCACTTTTAGTCATGGCGGCGAGACCTATCCACGAGCCTATTTCTACCATATCCGGTAAAACATGATGTTCGCAACCTTTTAATTTTTCAACGCCGTTAATTATGAGTAGATTTGATCCTATGCCGGATATTTTTGCGCCCATTTTATTAAGCATTCTGCACAACTGTTGCACATAAGGTTCACAAGCAGCATTGTAGATTTGTGTGGTGCCTTTAGCTAATACAGATGCCATAACAATATTAGCTGTACCGGTAACTGATGCTTCATCTAAAAGCATAGCAGTTCCTTTGAGACCATCTATAGCTTCAACACCATAAAACCTCTCTTCTCTATTATATCTAAATGTAGCTCCTAATTTTTCAAAACCTGTAAAGTGCGTATCTAACCTTCTTCTCCCTATTTTATCGCCGCCTGGTTTAGGTATATAACCTTTTCCATATTTGCCAAGTAACGGCCCTATAAGCATGATAGAACCGCGTAGCCCGCTGCCATCAGCTTTAAATTCTTCACTTTGTAAATAGTCAAGATTTAAATCATCACTGCAAAATGAATAGCTATTTTTGTTGATTTTCTGAATTTTAACACCCAGATTTTCCAAAATATCAATAAGCTTATTAACATCTCTTATCGATGGAATATTATGTATTTTAACTGCATCATCCGTTAATAGAACTGCTGTTAAAACTTGTAGTGCCTCATTTTTAGCGCCCTGTGGCTGTATCTCACCATTTAGAGTATGACCGCCTTCAACCTGGAAACTAGCCATTATCTGAATTTTTTACGATTGCTTTTCTTGTGACGCTTTTTATTTGATTTAGTGTATTTCTTAGGTGAAGTTTTTACTAAATCTGAAGCTTCACTTAATTCCTCATTATCAGAATTTAATTTTATTTGCCCCCCGCTAAGCTTTTCTAAATGTTTAAAAATAATACTGTCTTTTACGGCATCTCTGTTCCAATTGAGGTAGCACTTTTTCATATGATTAGCAATAGTATAAATCAAACCTTCTTTAAGTTCACCATCTTCCATTTTACAGGCTGCATCTATCATCTTTTTAATATTGTTGCCGTAATATCTAAAAGAAGGAATGTTTTCCGGATAATTTAAGGTCTCTGGTTGTTCAAATATTTTTTCCGGGGATGGATTTTTATAAGGTGAGTTTACATTTAGTTTAAAATCACTTATGATGAAAAGCTGATCCCAAAGTTTATTTTGATAATCGCTTACATCTTTTAAATGTGGCGCATTACTTCCCATAACTGCAACTATAGACTCTGCTGCTCTTTGGCGTTCTTCATCATCTTGTATCTCTATGGCTTTATCAACTAACTTTTGTATATGTCTACCGTATTCAGGAATTCTTAGTTTTTCACGATTGGAATTGTATTCTAAATAATCTATCAAAATATATATTTTAAAAGTGCAAAGTAAATAATCTTACTGATATAAATCTAATATATGCAAAATAAAACTTATCCTCAATTAAATGAAAAGATGTTGTTTATTCTATATTTAGGTATAACACCCATATACCAGACCTTAGCAAACAGCACTTTAGGAGTCTTAGGCGGGAAATAGCTTGTCTTGAACGTTAGGATTTGATATAAAAATATGTTTTAAAGGGAAATAACACCTTCTACGTTATTGCCTACTTGCTTATATTTTTGGATAACACGCTGGGGTGAATTCATGGTAAGCAAAACGCTGACACTCGTGTAAGTTCCTTTTTTAGAATGCTTTAAATCAATTCTGGCATCCATGCCTGAAAAATGCTGTTTTAATTGATCAACTTTTTCCTGAGAACTGGGCACTATAAATTTAAACATATATCTAGAAGGCCATTCGCTATGCTCAGCTAATTTCTTTTCTAGGTTGTCATAAAATTCTTTCGAATTTTCTGGCTTTTTCATTGTTTTTTATTACAAATATACTGTTATTGTTTGGGAAAAGATTTATTAAAATCTTAAATGGAAAAACGCAATTATTCAAAAAAAATAGTCTTTGCCGGCGGTCCGGGAACCGGTAAATCTACGATGATAGAAAAGCTTGATCAATCAGGCCATAAGGTTTTGCATGAGGTTTCAAGAGAAATAGTTCAGCACGCTCGAAAAAATGGCATAGAACATTTGTTTTTAAATGATCCTTTAGCTTTTAGCAACAAATTGTTAGAAAAAAGAATCAAACAATATCAAACTGCTGATAATACTAATTCTCAACACGTGTTTATAGATCGTGGCATTCCCGAAATTACCGCTTATTTGGATTATAATAAAACACCCTATCCTGCTAAATTTGTTAAAGCTAACAAACACCACCCGTACGATTTAGTGTTTTTATTCCCGGTATGGGAAGCTATTTTTAAACAAGATGATGTGAGGTATGAAACTTTAGAGCAATCTAAACATATTCAGGAAAATTTGATTAAAACCTATGAAACATTAGGTTACAAACTTGTAAAAGTCCCAAAAGCAAGTACGTCTGTTAGAAAGGAATTTATTCTCAACACGTTGAGTCATGCAGGATGATATCAATAACATACTTCAGAAGTATTGGGGGTTCAGCCAATTAAAACCTGCGCAAACTAAGGCCGTTAATGCTATTTTAGACCATCATGATGTTTGTTGCTATCTACCTACAGGTAGCGGTAAATCTATTTGCTTTCAGTTGCCGGCTTTACAAATGCCTGGTATATGTGTGGTTATATCGCCTTTAATAGCATTAATGGAAGATCAATCTAAAGATTTATCCGCTAAGGGTATCGCTAATGTAGTTTTAAAAAGCAAAATGCCGTTTCATGAAATACAGCGGGTTTTAGATAATTGCCAACACGGAAACACGCAGCTGCTTTATCTTTCTCCAGAAAGATTTCAAAGCTCGTTTATACAAGAAAGACTACAACATATTAATATTAGTTTTTTTGCTATAGATGAAGCCCATTGCATATCTCAATGGGGTAATGACTTTAGACCTAGTTTTAGAAAATTATATCAAATAAGAGATTTATTTCCTCATACACCTATCATGGCTTTAACCGCCTCTGCAACTACTGATGTTAAAAAGGATATTCAGCAACAACTAAGGCTTGAACACCCCTTAGTTATTGTGGAGTCAGTCATAAGACCCAATATAAGAATTGGTGTACTCAACATTAATGACAGGAGAAATAAACTCATTCAAATTTTAAAAAAACAAAGTGTCCCGAGTATAATCTATGTGAGAAGTAGAAAATTAACTCTGGAATTAAATGATTTTTTACGTAGAAATGATATAAACTCCGAAGCTTTTAATGCGGGTTTACCTTTATCTAAGCGACAAAATGTCCAGAATGATTTCTTGAACGATCGTGTAGATGTGATTATCGCTACTACAGCATTTGGCATGGGCATCAATAAGAAAAACATCCGTAGAATTATCCATTTTGATTTACCGGAATCTATAGAAAGTTATTATCAGGAAATAGGTAGAGCCGGAAGAGATCATCAGCCGGCGAAGGCCATAACATTTTTTAATTTATCAGAAATAAACAGGCTTAAAAAACAGCATATTGAACAAATACCTGATATTGATTTAGTGGCAAATGTCTTCAAGAAGCTACATAATCATTATCAAATTGCTTACCATGATGGAAAAGATGAAACCTTTAATTTAGATATCATAGCATTTGCAAAAAGATACCGTTTTGGCGCAAAAAAAGTTTTAAGTACGCTTAGAATATTAGAAAAAGTAGAGTTAATAGAGCTTAAGACTAATTATCAACTTCAGGTAGAAATGAAAATGAGCGTTTCTGCTTATAAAGTTAATAATATCAATGCAAGAAAACCTGTAAAGAAAGTATTAAACAGTGTGCTAAGAAATTATCCCGGAGTTTTTGAGCAATTTATGGGGGTTGATTTAACTTTACTCAGCCAAAAAAATCAACTGGATCACAAAACGATTATCAATAGTTTGAAACATCTTTCTGACATCAATATAGCTGAAGTTAAAATACACGATAAAGATTTTATGATTCGCTTTTTGTCTAATTATGAAGGGGAATCAATGATTTTAAGAAATCAAAAAATAATCAAACAATACATAAGTTATAAAAAAAAGCAGGTTCAGGATATGATCAACTTTATACAAACTACTGATGATTGCTATCAGCAACTCATCGCCATGTACTTTGGGGAAAGAAACCCGGACAGTTGTGGGATGTGTTATGTTTGTAAACGCCAAAAAGGTCATACTGAAAAAGGCTTATCAATCACCGATATTGAAAATGAAATGATATCTATATTAAGTGAAGCTCCGCAGCACCCTCATACATTGTTAGATGCTTTAGATACCTCTAAAACAAGAAACATTATGATTATTCGTAATTTATTATCAGAAGATAAATTAAAAATCAACAGTAAAAATCAACTAGAAATTCATGAAAAATAATTTAAGGGTTTTATTTATGGGAACACCTGACTTTGCTTTAGGTGTTCTTAAAAAAATATTTGCAGAAGGCTTTAATCTATGTGGTGTTGTTACAGCACCCGATAAACAAGCAGGCAGAGGTAAAAAAACACGCTCGCCTGTGGTTAAGCAATGGGCTGTTTCACAAAATATAACGGTATACCAGCCAAAAAATCTAAAAAGTGAAGAATTTTATTCAGACTTACAGGACATTCAACCTGATGTTATTGTAGTTGTGGCTTTTAGAATGCTGCCAGAAAAAGTATGGCGTTTTCCTGAAGAAGGTACTTTTAACCTGCACGCTTCCCTTCTGCCCGATTATAGAGGTGCTGCTCCTATACATTGGGCTTTGATCAATGGTGAGCAAAAAACAGGAGTAACCACTTTTTTTATTGACAAAGCTATAGACACAGGTGAGATTATTGACCAAAAAGAAATTCATATCGATGACAGTGATGATGTAGGTAGTCTACATGATAAATTGATGGATTTAGGCAGCGAATTAGTGATTGATACGCTTAATAACGTAGTCTCAAATAATATGTCTACCAAAAAGCAGATCATTGATTCTTCTCAAAAAAAAGCACCAAAGTTAGATAGGGAGACCACTCAAATCAACTGGCACCAAACTCAGGAAAAAGTCTATAATTTTATAAGAGGCCTATCTCCATTCCCTTGTTCCTGGACCAGACTGGACAATAATGAACAGACATTATGTAAGATCTATAAAGTAATTAAAACATCAAAAGAATCTAACCAAAATCCCGGAACAATCTACATAGACAATAAAAAAATATATGTCACAACTGTAGATTATGATCTGGAGATAGAGAATTTGCAACTTCAAAACAAAAGAAGAATGGATGCAAAAGATGCTATAAATGGTCAAATGCTCAGTTATGGACAGCGATTTATCAATTGATAGAAATTTTACACCTATTTAGCGGGTTATTTATCAACAATATTTATTAGTTATTAACAATTTAGGTGATAATAAGCCTAAACCCTTGTGAAATTGGGAAATCCCTATAAATTTGTAGATGTTAATAATTAATTAATGTATAATCTTAAAAAGTAAAAATTATGAACAAAACAAACTTAATTGATGGAATGGCAGAAGATGCCGGAATTTCTAAAGCAGCCGCTAAGAAGGCATTAGAATCATTTTTGGGCAATGTGGAAGGCACATTAAAAAAAGGTGATCGTGTATCTTTAGTTGGTTTTGGATCTTGGTCGGTTTCTAAACGTTCAGCACGTGAGGGTAGAAATCCTCAAACCGGAAAAACCATTAATATTCCTGCTAAAAATGTTGTGAAGTTTAAACCTGGTACAGAATTACAGAAATCTGTAAACTAATACCGCTCATTAAACAAAAATTTTAAAGACCTTTTTTTTAAAGGTCTTTTTTTTTATTTTAGAACAATGAATTTAGATAAAGGTAATCAACTCATCGCCCATCCATCTATTCTAGGTGACTATTCATTTGGAAGGTCGGTTGTTATCATTACTCATAAAGATATTAATGATGGTTATGTAGGCTTTGTGGTTAATAAAAAACTCGCCATCACTATTGATGAACTTATACCAGAAGTTACAGCCTCTATTCCTGTTTATGAAGGCGGACCGGTAGAAAGCGACCATCTAAACTTTATACATCGCATTAAAGATATAGCAGATAGCAGCATTGAAATTAGCAATGGTCTTTACTGGGGCGGAAATATAGAGGTTATTAAAGATTGGGTGCGTGTAACTAACAAGCCTGAAAGATACATTAGATTTTTTATGGGCTATTCCGGATGGGATGTCGGTCAACTGGAAGATGAAGTAGCTCAAGATGTCTGGTTGATAGATCAAAATAACGATATTGATTTTTTTAATAAAGACAACCGATTAATTTGGAAAGAAAAAATCAATCAGATAGGTGGCGAACTTGCATACTGGCAAAATGCTCCTGATAATCCAGGTTATAATTAGCCTAACCTTGCCTTAGCATTTAATTGACCTAACAATTTTCGGCAAATATTCATCTCATAATCCTTCTTTCTGTATTTGGTAATAGGTATAATACCCTGAATGATATTTGTGATAAAGAATTCGTCTGATTTCTGAAGCTCAAATGGTGAAACTGAACTTTCATCTAATTCTAATTCCTTATTATTTTTTACAATTTCGATGATTTGCTTTCTTAAAATACCGTTTAAACAGCCATCGCTTAATGGCGGTGTTTTCACAATATTATCTTTAACGAGAAAAATATTGCCATTTATCGCCTCTACAACAGATTTTGATTCGTTAATTAACAGGCAATTATCAAAGCTATTTTCTTCAGCATAGATGCCTGCTAAAACATTTACAGCCTTATTAGTGGATTTAATCGAAGATAATAAACCACTTAAAATATAGTGATCTTTAAACAGTTCTACCTGATATTCAGGTTGATCAGAAAATTGATAAAAGGCATGAGGTATTGCTGATGCAGTAATTATATAATCGACTTCTCTACCTTTAGGCGTATATAAACCACCAGGTTTTCTAAAGATATTAAATTTAACTCGTACTGGTTTTTCTGATAGTTGATTTTTATCAATAAGTGTTTTCACTTCTTCATTTAGCTTTTCCGGAGAAAAAGCCGCGGGAATTTCCATACGCATAATGCGCATAGATGACATCATTCTAAAATAATGATCTTCCCAAAATAAAATTTCACTATTGATGACACGAAGTGTTTCAAAAACACCATCGCCGTAATTAAAACCCCTGTTGGTTGCCTTTAGAATAGGGTCGTTTGCCTGGGCAAACTCGCCATTTAAAATTAAATGCTCTGCCATATACTAAGAAGAACCTAAAATATGTTTGAGTTCACTAACCATGTTATCCCAGAACATTTTGCTTTCCTCTACTTCGTCCTCTTCTGCAAAATCGGTAACCATTAAAGATACATCTTTAGTGATTTCGTCAACTTGAATACGCATTTCAAAATAGCTGTCGTCACCGTCTTCTTCATCTTCAAGCCAACGAAGTTTGATTTTTTCATCATTCTTCTTGTTGATTAGTTTAGCTTGCTCTTCACTTCCTTCCCACATAAACGTGTAAACTTCGCCTCTAGAATTCACATTATCTGCAAACCATTCACTTAAGCCTGATGGTGTAGAGATATATTTGTAAAGCAGTGATGGCGACACCTGTATAGGAAACTCTTTTTCAAATTTAACTTTATCACTCATAATTTTAATTTGAGTTGAGCAATATACGATATTTGATGGATTATTAAAAAAATAATGTTTAATTCAAGTAAAAGAGGTTTGCCTTAAAAGTTATTAATTATATATTTGCAAGCTATAAAAAAAAGGCGTGGTAGCTCAGTTGGTTAGAGCGTCGGATTCATAACCCGGAGGTCACGAGTTCAACTCTCGTCCACGCTACTTCTTTTTTTTAAAAATCCCTTTTATTATTCTATTCCTATACAATTAATACTTAAAAGCATAAATACAGAAAGGACATCTAAGTTTTAATTGATTTTAAATATTTTAAAGGTGTTATTAAAAAAAAGAAAACTGGTCTATTGATTGGGTAGCATTATACCTTTCTGTAAACAACTCGAATAAAAACATTTCATATATTTGAAATAAAATTAAAAATATGAAACTTATTTATTTAGTTCTATTAGTTATAACATTAAATTTAAACGCTCAATCATGGATTGACGGTAAGTGTCGAATTGAAAATAAAATCCCTCTAAACGATTTTAAGAGCGCAAAAAAAGAAAATAAATTAAATTTAATTATTAATCAGGAGGAAAAACTAACAGCTAATAAAACGGATATCAGCTTTCTAAATAATGTTCAGCGAAAAGAATTTCTATATAATTTTATCATGAATCCTGATAAACAAGATGACCTCGCACAAAAACCCGACAAGGCTTTTATAAGAGTTAAAAGCTTTGGTTTTGCTGATGCTAAAAATCAACTTATTAATCAGATAAAAGATGTGTATTTTCTAATCTGGTCTGAGGCAGCACAGGAAAAGTATGGAAAAGATTACGTAGCCTTAGATTGCAAATCGAGAGAAAAAATTCAGAAAAAATTCCCTTATCAGGTTATTGAAAGTAATGATAAAGATAAATCGGATAAAAAACCTAAATTTTCGGGGCCGCCTAGCTTTAACGGAGATGTTAGAGATAATTAAGTCTTAACTGTCGTTAAATTCAGCTTAACATTTTAGGTTTTTACAGCTCAAAACTTAAGGATGAAAGGTATCTAAAAAGATAATTCTTACATTTGTACGAATAAATGAAATTGAAGATGGAAACAGCAACGGCAAGTCCACAAATCAAATCTAAAACCACTACAAAAACACAAGGAAAGCCAAAATGGTTACGCGTTAAATTACCTACAGGTAAAAAATATCGCAATCTGCGTAAACTTGTAGATAAATACGATTTACATACTATTTGTGCTTCTGGTAGTTGTCCTAATATGGGTGAATGCTGGGGCGAAGGCACAGCGACTTTTATGATTTTAGGCAATGTCTGTACACGTTCATGTGGCTTTTGCGGTGTACAAACTGGAAGACCAGATACGCTCGAATGGGATGAACCTGAGAAAGTGGCACGCTCAATTAAAATAATGGGCATTAAACATGCGGTAATCACTTCAGTAGACCGCGACGACCTAAAAGATATGGGGTCAATCATGTGGGGAGAAACAGTTAAAGCCATTCGCCGTATGAATCCAAAAACTAGCCTTGAAACATTAATTCCTGATTTTCAAGGCGTAGAAAGAAATATAGATCGCATCGTAGACGTTAGTCCAGAAGTGGTTTCTCATAACATGGAAACGGTAAGACGATTAACACGTGAAGTAAGAATCCAAGCTAAATATGATAGAAGCCTTGGCGTTTTAAAATATTTAAAAGATCAGGGTATTAACCGAACAAAATCTGGCATCATGCTTGGATTAGGTGAAAAAGACGAAGAAATTATCCAAACTTTGCGAGATTTACGCTCGGTTGATGTTGATGTAGTGACGATAGGTCAATATCTACAACCTAGTAAACAACATCTTCCTGTGCAAGAGTTTGTAACACCTGATAGATTTGAGCGTTACCGTGAAATAGGTTTAGACATGGGTTTCCGTCACGTTGAAAGTAGTGCCTTAGTACGTTCATCTTATAAAGCTCAAAAACATATCGATTAAAAATTGGCATCAAACAATATAAAAGTTGCTATTAATGGCTTCGGTCGCATCGGTCGGAGTTTTTTTAGATTATGCCTGGAACAGAAAAACATAAAAGTTGTTGCCATAAATGATCCGGCTGATACTAAAACCCTGGCTCATCTACTTAAATATGATAGTATTCATGGCGTTTTAAATGAGTCTGTTGAGTATCATAATGATACAATCATTTGTGACCAACAAAAAGTCTTAGTATCACACGAAATCAAGCTAGAAAATATTAATTGGCAGTTTGCGCAACCGGATTTTGTATTAGAATCCAGCGGGAAATTTAAGACTTCAAACCAATTACAAAACCATATTAAAAATGGTGCTAAACGATGTATTCTTAGTGTACCACCTCAAGATGATCAAATTAAAATGGTGGTATTAGGTGTTAACGAATCTATTTTAAAAGCGGATGATAAAATTATATCTAATGCCTCCTGTACGACTAATAATGCCGCTCCTATGCTCAATGTGATGCATCAGGCTTTAGGCGTTCAGCAAGCTTATATTTCTACAATTCATTCTTATACAACCGATCAAAGTTTGCATGATTCACCCCATAAAGACCTTCGACGAGCAAGAGCCGCCACCCAATCTATCGTGCCAACAACAACCGGCGCTGCTAAAGCCTTAACTAAAATTTTCCCTGATTTGTCTCACGCCATCGGCGGTTGTGGCATCCGTGTTCCGGTTCCAAACGGCTCATTGACAGACATGACGCTTTACACCAAACAAAAAACAAATCAACACGAAGTCAATCAATTATTTAAAGAAGCTGCTCAACGATCGCCATGGAAAATTTTGCGGTATTGCGATGATCCTATCGTTTCTATCGATATTAAAAATTCACCCTATTCCTGCATATTTGACAGTGAAATGACCTCTGTTATAGATGGTAATCTGATTAAACTCTTAGGCTGGTATGATAATGAACGTGGCTATTCTAATCGACTGATTGATTTGATGTTGAAGATGCATTCGTTTTGATATACAATTGATAATCAAGTAGTTGAAAGAAATGTTCTTTATCATCAATATCAAATGCAATGGGTAAATAATACAATTCCTTTAAATCAGATACTTGCTTTAGCCGCATAAAATCTTTTTGAGTGGTTAGAACTGGCTGTTGATTTTTAATTTTTTCCAGTTCGCTTTGCGTAAAAGCATGATGGTCACTAAAACGTAGGTGCTTGTAATCTTTTTGTAGCTTATCTAAATAATCACACAAAGGTTTTGGGTTGGCAATCCCTGTAACTAAGGTGAAATGATTAAAATCAGCTAATGGAATTGTTTTTTGATGACTGATGATCTGATCTGAATAAACGATATGAGAAAAGAAAACCGTTTGTTTTTCATGAGCCCGCAATTTGTTTTTCAGCCGATTTTTTTCTGCTGATGAAATAGATTGCGGTGTTTTTGTGACCACTATTATATCAGCTCTTTTAGCGCCGCTCACCGGTTCTCTTAAGTTACCTGCCGGTAGAAGTAAATCAACTGAAAATGGATTTTGATAAGTGGTTAATAGAATAGACAAATCAGCTTTTACCGCTCTATGTTGAAAAGCATCGTCAAGTAAAATCATATCAGGTTTTAAATCAGCTTCTAATTGTTGCATGCCATGGGCTCTTTTTTCATCAACAGCCACATAAGCATAAGGAAACTGATGTTTAAATTGTAGAGGCTCATCTCCTACTTCTTTTGCCTTATCAGATAAATTGACTTGTCTAAAACCCTTAGTTGCACGTTTATAACCGCGACTTAAAATGGCTATTTGGCTTTTCTTTTGGAAATGATTTGCCAGTAAAGCTAAAAAAGGTGTTTTCCCACTGCCTCCGGTGTTTAAGTTTCCTATGCAAATACTGGGCGTTTTAAATTGATGACTTTTTAAAATGCTCTGATTATACAGCCAATTTCGCATACGAAGTATCCAACCGTAGATAAAGGCAAAAGGTAAAAGTATTTTTCTAAGCTGCGTCATCTTTGCGAAAGTATAATTTTTATTTTTACCTTAAATTTGAAATTATGAAGATAAAAGACATCACGCAAGCTTTAGGTCAATTAGCACCCGAATACTATGCTGAAGATTTTGATAATGTAGGGCTTTTAGTAGGCGATAAAGATCAGGAAGTTCAAAAAGCCTTGATTACCTTAGATACGACTGAAGCTGTAGTAGGCGAAGCCATTGATAAGAATTGCGAGTTGATTATCAGTTTTCACCCTATCCTATTTAAAGGGCTAAAAAAAATAAATCCTAATAATTACGTTTCAAAAGCTGTGATTAAGGCTATTAAACATGATATTGGCATCTATGCAACACATACAGCATTAGATAATATTCATAAGGGAACCAATCATGTTTTTGCAGAAAAATTAGGGCTTAACGATTGTAAAGTTTTAGTGCCAAAGCCTGAAACGATTAAAAAACTAACCACTTACATTCCAGTAGATGATACAGATAAAGTAAGAGAAGCGCTTTTTGCCGCCGGTGCAGGTAATATAGGCAATTATGAGCGATGTAGCTTTACGCTGGACGGTAAGGGCTCTTTTAAAGGTAACAGTGAGTCAAGCCCTGTAAAAGGAAATCGCGGTGTAACTCAATTAGAGGACGAAAATCAAGTAAGTATTACATTTGCAGCCCATAAAGAATCTGCTGTATTAAAAGCCTTATTCAAGGCACATCCTTATGAAGAGGTAGCTTATGAGGTCACAACATTAGACAATCAAAATCAGCAGCGCGGCATTGGTATGGTAGGTCATTTAGATGAAGCTATATCAGAAAATAAGTTTCTAGACATGCTAAAAAAGCGATTTCATACACCTTGTGTTAGACATTCAGTCTTAACCGGAAAAAAAATCAAGCGTGTGGCAGTACTTGGCGGCAGTGGATCATTTGCCATAAACCAAGCTAAATCTGCCGGGGCTGATGCTTTTGTAACCGCAGATTTAAAATATCACGATTTCTTTCAATCTGAAAATCAAATTTTGTTAGCAGATATCGGACATTTTGAGAGTGAACAGTTTACAAAAGAGCTTTTATATGATTTTCTTAAGGAAAAATTTACTAATTTTGCACCTGTTTTAGCAGAATCGAATACAAATCCTGTTCAATACACATAATTATGGCAAAGAAAAAAGAGCAAACGGTAGAAGATAAATTACGCGCATTGTATGACTTGCAGTTAGTTGATTCCAGAATCGACGAAATCAAGCATATGCGAGGCGAGCTTCCTTTAGAGGTTGATGATTTACAAGATGAAGTTGCAGGGTTAGAGAAACGCATTGCTAAGCTTGAAGATGACATTGAAAAAATAGACGAACAAGTCAAGAATAAAAAATTAGCCATTGATGAGTCTAATGCACTGATTAAGCGTTATAAAGAACAGCAAGACAATGTTAGGAATAATCGTGAGTTTGATGCTTTAAGCAAAGAAATAGAGTTTCAGGAGCTTGAGATTGAATTAGCTGAAAAACATATTAAAGAGTTTCACGCCCAAACCAATCACAAACAAGAGGTTATTGAGGAAACCAAGGCTGACTTAGAAGAAAAGCAAAAACACCTGGATCACAAAAAATCTGAGCTTGATAATATTCTAAAAGAAACAGAAAAGGAAGAAAAACGTTTACAAGATAAATCTGAAGAAATAAAATCTAAGTTAGAAGAACGACTTCAGAAAGCTTACGACCGCATTAGAAGAACAGTGAGAAACGGTCAGGCCGTAGCAACGATAGAGCGTGGCGCTTCCGGCGGCTCCTACTTCACTATTCCGCCGCAAGTTCAAATGGAAATTGCCGCTAGAAGAAAGATCATGAGTGATGAACATAGCGGTAGAATTCTTGTAGATAAGGAACTAGCCGGCGAAGAAGAAGACAAAATGGGCGAGCTATTTAGCTCATTGGATAAATAGTTTATAAAATTGGCTAAGGGCTTGAGCTAAGTCCTATTTTATTTCTTTTTAATATTTGCTTAAGTTGATTTTTAATATCGTTTCCAGCATCTAATAACATTTGCTCATTAGATGGAAATGGTACAGCTCTGTTATTAATCATCGCTACTTGCTCATCTGTTAGTATACGTTCATCTCCTTCATATATGCCATAGATGTTATCAAATATGTACTTACTATTTAAATCATACGCAGCCATTCGTTGATCATTAGGAAGTCGATAATATTCTACCTGTGCGCCTACCCGAACAGATTTTACCTGTCTAATGGTTTGTAGTCTACCTTCTCCCTGAATAGTTCTGGTGTAGGTTAATTTCTCACCATTTTCATCTCTTATGATTTCGCCATCGCTGTTTCGCTGATACAAGGTTTCTTCTATCTCTCCACTTAAAGATTCTTCTCTCTCTATAATACGTTCCGGTGAAAATATTATAGATTTAAATGCAATGACGATATCGTAATCATAATTGATGTTACTTTCTTTATTGCGATGGTAGACAGTCCAAAAATCATTAAGCCCATAAGTGTCTATATCTAAAAGATCAACTAGTAATGGCTCGGGTATCACTTTTTCTGTATCATTATAAGCCTTTATAAAAACATATTCTAAGCCTAATTGATAAGCATCTTCACGCAATATGGAAGCATTTTTATAATTAGGATCTATGTTAATTACCTCCTTTAATTTATAAAAAGCATCTCTGCTATTTAGTTTGTTGTCTGGGTTGATTAAATTTTGAGCATCATTGTACAATACGGAAAGATACTGGTCTTGTGCGATTAAAATATCGTCTGAGTAATCCTTTATTTTAAATTTTAAAGGTCTTTTTTTATCAGGATGATTAATGGGCAAAAAAGGTTTTATCTGGTTTTGTACATTTTTTAGATCTAAATAAGCATTGTAGATATTTTCTGCATTTTGGGCAACATTTTCTTTTTCCCAGAACTTTATTTGATCTTTTTTCTTGTTGACGTATTTCTCAAATGCCTGCTGAAGCAGTAATTTTTGCTCCTGGGTTTTGTTATTACTTTTACCTTTTTGCAATTGATTTACAGCCATTTGAATAGCCTCATAATAATTACCACTTAGTAAGTTTTGCTTAACTTTCTTTGTTGAGTTGCAAGCTACAAGAGACAGTATAAAAATGACGCAAAAAACTTTTTTCATATTTAATTTTTTAAATAGATTCAAACATATTACTTTTCAGCAATTTATTCTAAAATTCTATCAAAAAATAAAAATATCATGAAAAAGCTACTCTCTTTTTTAATAATGCTCATTGCATTTACTTATGTCAACACAACCTGTAGTCAGAATAAAAAAGAGCAATTAGATAGTTTATTTAAAATCCTGGAAAAAGAAAATCAGGCCATGGGCAGTATAGCTATTTTAAAAAAAGGAAAGGTTTTCTATCAAAACGCTTTTGGATATAAAAACCTTGAGAAGAAAATACCAGCTCAGCCAAATACCCTTTATAGAATTGGATCTATTACAAAAACTTATAC
This sequence comes from Psychroflexus sp., assembly GCA_031581455.1. Lineage (GTDB taxonomy): Bacteria > Bacteroidota > Bacteroidia > Flavobacteriales > Flavobacteriaceae > Psychroflexus. The sequence continues at coordinate 30,069 of JAVLBJ010000015.1, forward strand.
TGCTACAATGATCATGCAATTAGTAGAAGATAACAAATTAGATCTTGATCAAAAATTAGCAGCGTTTTATCCTAAAGTAAAAAACGCAGATAGCATCAGTATAGACATGTTACTTCGTCATAGAAGTGGCATTTTTAACTTTACTAATGAAGAAGATTATTTAAAAAGAGCTGAAAAACCGACTTCAAAACAAGATATTTTAAATAGAATTTATAACTATGAATCTTTGTTTAAACCTGATAATAAATTCGGTTACTCTAACACAAATTATATGCTGCTTACCTTTATCATAGAGGATGTAACCGGCAATAGCTATCAAGAGGTGCTTAAAGAAAACATTCTAAAGCCGCTGGATTTATCTTCAACCTTTTATAAATTTCCAGATACACCTACTTTATCATATGTACCTGCAAATCCGTGGAAAAAGGAAATGAGCACAGATGTAAGCGTTCCTCGTGGTGCCGGTGCAATAATCGCATCAGCTACAGATGTAGCGCTATTTTTTAATGCTTTATTTAAGGGTCAGTTAGTTAATAAAGAAAATTTGAGGCAAATGAAAAGTATAGAGGGTCAATATGGTATAGGCCTTTTTCAAATTCCTTTCTATGAGTTAAAAGGTTATGGGCATACTGGTGGTATAGATGGATTTAGATCAAATGCAGCCTATTTTGAATCAGAAGAATTGAGTATTGCCTATTTGAGTAATGGCGCAAATTATCCTTTAAACGATATCATGATTAAAAGTTTGAGCATCTATTTTGAAAAGGATTTTGAGTATCCTGATTTTAGTGTAAATTACAACCATTCGCCTCAAGAGTTACAAGCACTTACAGGCACCTACTCTACTCCACAATTTCCTTTAAAGATAAAAATCAGTTACGAAGACGGCCAATTAAAAGGACAGGCTACAGGACAACCAGAATTTACATTAAGAGCTGTTGAGAAAAACTCGTTTGAATTTAAACCGGTTAATCTTAAAATGAATTTCCAGCCAAAGAAGAAAAGTCTTACACTTATTCAGAATGGTCAAAACATCAACTTTAACAAAACGGAGTAAAGCTTCTGGATGAATTATTTTTTAATAATCCGCTTAGTCAGATTTAGGGCTTCATTATCTTTAAGTTGCAATAGATAAATCCCTGAAGACAAATTGTTTACTTGAATAGTTGTTCCATTACCTTCAAACTTCCCGGTCTTTATTTTTTGACCTATCATATTGTAAAACTTATAGGAATAAGTTATTGAATCTGTTGCCTCAGTCGATTCCGTCAAATCAATATTTAAAATTGAAGTAGCTGGATTAGGATAAATTTTAATATTTGATTTATCTACAGGATGAGCAGTAGACAGATTATTATCAATTCTAAATGATGTACGCTCAAGATTTCCAAAGTCACCACCACTAACAATAACCTCTTGATTATCAGTTTCAAGCATATATCTCCCACTACCAAAATCGCAGCAAATTCCATCGCTGGCAGCATCATAAATGATAAATTCATAGCAATTTAAATCTGCTATGGTTATGGTTTCATTTATGCTAACATTATCAGGATAAGAACCGCCATTAGCTATCACTGAGCCTGCGTCATCAATCAATTCCCATGTTGTTTCGTTGCCAAAATCATCCGTATTAATGGTTAGATTTAAATCATTTTGTTGGGTGTCAAAACTTGATGGTTTATCAAAATTTCCAGTAAATGAGTTATTGCTTTGATTTTCATCGGTTACGTTGTTAGGTTGCAGTAAGCTCGTTGTTAATGAATTAGAAATTGAAGTAGCCGTATAGTTAAGACTGGTGGCAACTTCTTCTTCACCCTGAGCTAAATTACCAGTCCAATTAATTGTATTAATGCCTTCATTATTAAATTGATATTCTATAGTGGCTGAAGTTAAAGGGGCTGTACCGTTATTAGCTATAACTATATCAGGATTTGCCTGCCCTTCACAAGTTTCATTAGGCAGATTTTCTATAAAAATGGCCGCATCATTTGTAAATATCTGACTTGAAGGATATTGATCTAATGTTAAAATTCCGGTATCTCCCGGGTCTAACCAGTCTTTAAGTCTTGAAGAAGCTGAATTACCAAAGTCCCATGAAACATCAAAACGGCCATAAAAATCAATTTGGCCATTGTTAGAATTACCATCACATGCAGCTGTTCCTCCAGCTAACTGACCGATGATTCTACCGTCTTGATCAAAGAGTGCAGAACCTGATGAGCCTGGTTCAGTTACGCCAAGTTCCCAGTTATCAATAAGCCAAATTTCCATAGTAGATTCTCCATTAAAGGATGTTGTGGTTGGTTGCGCCGGATCATCATTCCTACATGTTTTCATAATGTCGCCACTTGGATGATGGATACCAACAGTAAAATTAGGCGATGTGCCTGATCTATCCCAACCTGCCCAAACCAAATCCCAGCTATCCGGTAGCGTTGGATTGATTTCTAATAAGGCCATATCACTTTTTGAGTTGCTGGCAAGTATAGAGGATCCACTGGCACTTTCATCAAAATCACCATCAGGAGATGAATTAAAGGTGGCACATTGTGGATTTGGGCTTACCCAATTAAAACGAAAAGCCCAGCTGGCAGGATTGCCACCCAGACAATGATTAGCCGTAAGAAAATATTGGCTGCCATCATTATTTGTATTGTTGATTAAAGTGCCGGTACAAAAACTCGAGTTGCCATTGAGCATTAAAGCTACTGAGTTTTTGAGTTCATCTTTTTTATCATCAAAATCAATGCCGATGGAGCAATCTACATCCAGATTACAATCACCGGAGTCATTGATATCTTTCTGGGCATTTTCAAAATCAGTAACGCTTCTATAGCCATGCACAGCTTTAGAGATATGAAGCTTGACCTTTTCACTTGTGCCGGCTGGTTCCTGATAAGTTATCCATATATTATCTCCATCGACTAACCAGGTACCTAAATAGCCCGACTGCTGATTTTGACTACTGGTGTAAGCGCCAAGTAAATCGGTTTTTTCTTCGTTATACAAATAGAGTTTTGCACCTTGTGGCAAATAAAATTCATCAAATACAAAATTCATTGTTTTAGCGTTTGACGATTTGATATTCATCATCCAAATACGCTGACCGTTTGACAGGTTAATCCACTGCCCGTCTCTATCTATATCAATATCAACTAAAAATTCTTTACCAAATCTATATGGTTTTGAGGCGTTTAAATCTCTTATGGAATCTTGCTTTAACCTGGCTTTTAAATTAAAATCAGGTAATTTATAAGCTTCTATATTAATCTGATTTTCAACTTTCCAGCTTAAGGGTTGACCTTTATTAGTAACTTGAGCTATACTGAATTTTAAAAATACAACTGATACTATAAGAGTGATAACATATTTAAACATAGTAAAATTGTTAATATCTGATTAACAAATTTATTATATTTAAGACATCAATAATAAAAACTTACTATAAAATTAGCATGGCATCACCATATGAGAAAAATCTATATTTTTCTTTGATAGCTTCTTTATAAGCTTTCATCATAAGGTCATGTCCTGTAAATGCAGATACCATCATGAGTAATGTAGACTTAGGTAGGTGAAAGTTAGTCACCATACAATTAGCAATGCTAAAATCGTAAGGTGGGAAAATAAACTTATTTGTCCAGCCTCTATATTCGCTTACCGTACCATCAGAATTTACTGAGCTTTCAAGCGTTCGCATAACTGTAGTACCAACCGCACAAATGCGCTTTCTTTTTTTTATACCTTCATTAATATTTTTTGTAGCTTCTACATCAATTTCAATTTGTTCACTATCCATTTTGTGTTTAGATAGATCTTCTACCTCTACCGGACTAAAAGTACCTAAACCAACATGTAGTGTGACCTCAGCAAAGTTTACCCCTTTAATTTCTAATCTTTTCATCAAATGCTTAGAGAAATGTAAACCGGCAGTAGGCGCAGCCACGGCACCTTCTTTTTTTGCATATATAGTTTGATATCTTTCTTCATCATCAGGTGTAACATCGCGTTTTATGTATTTAGGCAGCGGTGTTTGTCCTAATTCATTTAGTTTTTTTCTAAAATCCTGATAAGGACCATCAAATAGAAATCTAAGTGTTCTGCCACGAGAGGTCGTGTTATCAATAACCTCTGCGACAAGCGAATCGTCTTCGCCAAAATATAGTTTATTACCTATTCTTATTTTTCTAGCAGGGTCAACTAAAACATCCCATAATCTGGTTTCCGAGTTTAATTCTCTTAGTAAAAATACCTCAATACGCGCTCCGGTTTTTTCTTTATTACCGTATAATCTTGCCGGGAAAACCTTAGTGTTATTAAAGACTAAAACATCATCTTCATCAAAATAGTCTTTAAGATCTTTAAATAATTTATGCTCAATGCTTTGATCTTTACGATTTATAACCATCAGCTTAGATTCATCTCGGTTTTCTGCCGGATATTCTGCTAATAATTCATTAGGTAATTCAAAATCAAATTCGGAAAGTTTCATGCCCATAATAAAGTACTAAAAAAAGATTTGCAAATATACTATGGCAAATACCGGTTGTCAAGTAAACTAAGCTTTTTATTTTAGTCCATTAACTATCAACGCATTGGAGACCTAATTTCGAGAAATCGCGCCAAAAATAAGGATATGATTTTGCTACAACTTCTGGGTTTTCAATCAATAAAGGAGTTTTTTGTGCTAATGCTGCAAAAGCCATAGCCATTCTATGATCATCATAAGTTGAAATTGTAATCCTACGATTAGGAAGCTGTTTTGGGGCAATCATTGTTAATGAATCATCAGTGATTGAGACAATTGCATTAAATTTTTCAAGCTCTGTCTTCATGGCCATTAATCTATCCGTTTCCTTTATTCTTAGGGTGTGTAAGCCTGTAATATGACAGTTGATTTTTAAACCTAAACAGGTTACAGCAAGGGTTTGAGCTATATCAGGATTATCGTTTAAATCTAAATTTATCTCGTCTGGAATCTGACCTTTAGACTTCCTTATTTCAATACCTTCTGTTTTCCAATTCACATCAACCATAGGACTAAATATTTCCGGCAGGGCTTTATCAGCCTGATATGATGACGACTTAAGATAGCTCACATTTAATATGGCATCTTGAGATAACGCAACCCAACTGAACAAATAGGAGGCGGCGCTCCAGTCTGATTCTATTTTTACTTGAGCTGGAAGCTGAAACTGCAGAGGCGACCTGATTTTTAATTGCTGCTGAGTAAAATAAATTTGATATCCAAGTAATTCTAATATAGAGCAGGTGTGTTGAATATAGGTCTTTGAGGTAGGTGGTGTTAGAAAATTGATTTTGTAATTATGCTTAATGCTAGGACTAATCAATAATAAAGCAGATATAAATTGGCTGCTTTGATCTGCTCTGATATCAATTGTATTAGCTTTTAGCGTTTGTCCTTTAATAGATAATGGCGGGAAACCGTCTTGCTCCATATAATCTATTTCAGCACCTAATCGTCTTAAAGCGTCAACAAGGTTTCCTATAGGACGTTGATGCATTCGTTTTGAGCCGTAAAGTTCTATGTGATAATCTGAATTAGCCGCATAAAAAGCGGTTAAAAACCGCATTGCTGTGCCGGCATGACCTATGTTAACTTTACCGGTTTTATCTTTTAATGCTTGTTGTAAAACTAAAGTATCATCAGCATTTGCCAGGTTACTAATCTGTATTTCAGGGAAAAACTGTTGTAAAATAAGCCATCGGTTAGATTCACTTTTAGAACCGGGTAACTGAATGCTGTTAGATGAGCTGTTATTCTGACTAAAGGTAAGCTTTAATTTATTCACTGGACTCCTGGTTCTTAATGCGATTGCGGTATTTAAAAAAGCTTATCACAAAACCATAAACAAATCCGCTTAAAATATTGGCTACAAAAAAACGTAAAATTGTATCTGATTGGAACTTATTTTCAGCAAATAGCGCAAAATCAAAGCTGTAATTTAACCAAATATCAACTGTATTATAAATAAGCATGAATAGGAAAGCTAATTTTACAACATCTTGCCAAAAGCCTTTTGCACTTATAATTTTAGTAAACATCATTTTAATTTTTGATTGTTATGATGGCGATTATGGTCTCTTTCTGCTTTTAAATTTAGCTTTTTGTCAAATGATTCTTTTAAATCAACATCGGTTTGATTTGCCAAGCAAAAAACCACGAACATCACATCTGCTAATTCTTCTCCCAGATCTTTATTTTTATCGGTATCTTTTTCGCTCTGCTCGCCGTATCTTCTGGCTATTATTCTTGCCACTTCACCTACTTCTTCCGTAAGTTGTGCCATATTAGTTAGCTCATCAAAATAACGAACCCCATGTTCTTGTATCCAATCGTCTACAGCTTTTTGAGCATTTTCAATATTCATATCATTTATAGTTTTATCAACACTGTTTTATCGGTCTCTTTTATAACCAGTCTGGCAATAAATTAATAAAAGATAAAACTAACTACAAATATAGGCTGATTAATTTTTTGTTCAATAGCTATGTAGTTGAAATTAATTTATGATCGCTAAAGTTTTTAATGTTTAACAAATCGTTTATTGAATAGTTAAAGTATTGAAATTTATATAGCTAGAATTCTAAAATATATCTATTATGTAATTAATTATCAATAAATATTTACTTATTATGATTGAAAATTTCTAACATTCACAAAATTTCCTATCAAAGCGCTTATCGCTGTTAATAAGAAAAATAACAGGCCTATTGCGACCCCTTTTTCAGCTGATATATTAAACATATTAGCCGAGTAAATAAAAACTGCTTCCC
>JAVLBJ010000016.1:0-36845 GCA_031581455.1 Psychroflexus sp.
GGGAATGGCGCCATATAACTTCTGGCCTTTTCCGTGGCTTCACCATCAACGCCGGCAAAGACCGTCGCTAATTTTTCTGGCTTTTTATCGTTTTCTAAGGAAGCTTTTGCGCCCGGACGTGCATTAGCTGCGGCGCAACCACAAACAGAGTTGACTACCACGAGCTTTGTTCCTTTTTCTTTGATGAATTTATCTACTTCTTCCGGACTTTGTAATTCTTGAAAACCTTGCGTAGTTAACTCTTCACGCATAGGCTGTACTAAATCAGCTGGATACATAATTATTTATTTTTATACAAAAATAAGAAATACCAAATGTATACTCAACCTTATCGACTTAAAAGTATGCCAAATGTAAAACAAACCTCACCTTCTAAAAAAACTAAAATCCACTTTTAGTGAGAAAATATTAGAATATAAAGCCTCGCTTTGATCGCCAATATCAGTAAAAGCATAATCAATTTGGATACCGTTATATTTAAAGCCAACCCCAAAATTAGGCTGAAAACCCATCCGACTGCCGCCTTCTAACTGTTGTACTTTCTGAAAGTTGCCTAATCCGCCGCGTAAATAGACCAGTCTTAAATAATCAGCTTCAAAACCAACAGCTGGCGTGGCACTTACGGCTTCTGTAGAAATCAGATCATTGGTTTGCGTAAAACGCATATTAAGGTTAGCGGTTGCTGTAATATGAAAAAATCGGCGGACATCAAAGCTGCGCGCTAAACCGATTTCCAACTTGGGCAATGTAATCTCCGTTGTTTCCGGCACTTCCTGATTTTGCCCATCAACCGCATCTTGGATAGTTTGGAATTTATTTTCGTCTATCGTCCAGGTATTATAGGTTGTCGTAATATCTCTTGCCATGGCGCCAAATTGCCATTTATCATTTTTAAATTGAATGCCCACATCAAATCCAAAACCCCAGGCCGATGCAAACTCGCCTATAATCCTTCTTATAACCTTAGCATTTACCCCATAAGTAAAGCCCTGAAGCGGCATTTTACGCGCATAAGAAAAAGTAAAGGCGTAATCTGCTGTAGAGAATAAACTAATTCTGTCATAATTGATATTACCCTGCTCATCAATCAATTGTGTGGTGTTTAGGATATCATCAACTCCAAAACGGATTATACTAAAGCCAATAGAACTCTGGTCATCCATAGGTTTAGCAGCCGCTATATAGTTATAAGTCGCAATGTTTGCAAAATAGTTAGCATGCATAGCTGAAAACTCCCAATCTTCCAAATCTGTTAACCCGGCAGGATTCCAATACACCGAATTGACATCATTTGAAGATGCCGTAACAGCATTAGCCATACCAAACGCTGCCGCATCAACACCAATATTGAGAAACTCATTAGAATATTTTCTGGCGGTTTGAGCAAGGCTTGAACTAAGCCACAATACACAAAATATAAGGATTAATTGACGCACAATAGGTTTATAATATTTGCAAATATCTTATTTATCGTATTATCATAACAGCTTTTAGCAATTGATATTGCATATTTGCAAGTAATTTAATGCTTATTTATACATGAAACAAGGCTTCAAAAAGTTTATACCTCATTGTATTACGCTGCTCAATCTGCTTTCGGGATGCGTAGCTGTGTATCAGGTAAGCATAGAAGCTTATTACTATGCTTTAGGTTTTGTTTTATTAGGGGTTTTCTTTGATTTTTTTGACGGCTTAGCCGCAAGAAAGTTAGGAGTAACTTCAGCCATAGGCGTACAGCTTGATTCTTTAGCAGATTTGATTACAAGCGGTGTAGTTCCTGGATTTATCTTATTTCAACTCATCAAACTTGGTTTAGCAGATTTTGAAGCCAATTTTTTTGTTAACTTTTTACCTTATTTAGGGTTCATAATAACCGCTGCAACAGCTTACAGATTAGCGGTTTTTAATATTAAAAGTCAAGCGTCTTCAGATTTTACAGGTTTAGCTGCGCCGGCAAATGCTATAATGATTGTCTCTTGGCCTTTAATGATTGCTCATAGTGAAATAGAGGTAATACCGGCTTTATTCCAGCATCCGGTTTTTCTGTTTGCATTTGTATTTGTTGATGTTTTTCTGCTTAACGGAAGATTTAAACTTTTTAGTTTTAAACTTGATGACCTGTCTTTTCAAAAAAATGCTTTTAGATACTTTTTTATCTTGGCGAGTTTGATACTTCTGTTAGCGCTTACATATGAAGCATTTACACTGATTATTCCACTCTATTTTTTGATTTCTTATTTTCATTTCAAGCAAAAAAAATCCGCATCTGTATAAAATGCGGATCATGATATTAAAAATGGATAAAATTAATAGTTGCCGTCTTTCATTTCTTTAGCTTCATCTTTTACATCATCAGCGGCTTTTTTCATGCCGTCTTTAGCATCTTCAGCTTCTTTTTTAACCTCTTCTGTAGCGTTTTCCATTTTTTCGCCATCTTCATCGACTTGGTCTTTAGTATTTTCTGAAGTTTCGTCATTAGCTTCTTCAGCTTCTTTTGACGATTCATTCATCTCTTTTGTTGCTTCTGTTTTTTCCTTTTCAGAAGCATCTTCTTTCTTTTTGTCTTCTTTACAGCTGGTTGTTAATCCGATTAACACAGCCATGAACAGGGTTAATAGTGTTTTTTTCATTGTTTTTGATTATTTGTTTGAGTTACAAACATAAATAACTACTTTAACTTTTAAAATAATTTATTAACATTTTTTTCGTAATGGAGACTAAATAAGCATTCAATAGGAATGTACTACATTTGTAGGAAAAGATTTTAATGGCTGAGCTAGAACAACTTTTAAACCAACTACGGGAAAAATATAAATCATTAGATGAAAACCCTAAAGCTTATCTTGAGGGTCTTTTACACAGCAAACCAGTTAATTACTGGGATTATATTCAGGTGGAAACGCTACTTTCTCTGCAAAAACCGGAAACTGATTTTAAGGATGAAATAGTTTTCATTATTTATCATCAGGTTACTGAGTTGGTTTTAAAATTGATGAATCATGAAGCCCAGCAGATCTCACTTAATAATCACCCTGATGTTGCTTTTTTTAAAGATAAGATCAACAGATTATGCCGATATACTGATATGCTAATTACCTCTTTTGATGTGATGCGTGACGGAATGAGCTATGAAGATTATAATAAATTTAGAATGTCATTAACGCCTGCCAGCGGATTTCAAAGCGTACAATTTAGATATTTAGAACTTTATGCTACGCCCATTTACAATTTGCTTAAAACAGATCAGTCTTTAGAACAACTTAAAAATCAACCATTAGAAGATGTCTTTGAATATCTTTACTGGAAATCTGCCGGTAGAGACAAGAAAACCCATAATAAAACATTAACCCTCAGACTTTTTGAAGAAAAATATCAGGCTGAACTCTTTGAAAGGGCACGGAAATTGAAAGGTAAAACTATTCAGGAACGTTATCAGCAACTGGATGATGATAGTGCGGACTTAAAATCTGTTATGCAAAAATTTGATTATCTTTATAATGTGGCCTGGCCTTTAGTCCATTTAAGAACAGCAGAGCATTATTTAGAGTCTGAAGGTAAACCCAAAGCAGCCACGGGTGGCTCGGCCTGGAAACGCTATTTACATCCCAATTACCAGAAAAGGGTGTTTTTCCCTGAAGTATGGGATGATATAGATATTTTAGATTACGAACCATCTCAAGCTTATGAAAGCAATTAACATCTTTTTCTTTCTATATTGTCTACCTTTTATAGGATTTGCACAAACACAGGAAGATAATCAACTGGAAAACGAAAAGCCGGATATACATGAATTTTCCCGTCAGAAATCTTTATTGCATTCTTTTTCTTCTTTTATACAAATTGATGAACTCGACCCAAGAGTAAAGTATATGTATCAGTCCTCGCCGTTTCAGCAGTCTATAGATATGCAGCAACTTGCGCTTCAGCGTGACAGGTCTAATCAGTGGTACAAATATAATAAGGATCCGCAGGATTTTGCTCAACGACAACAGGCTCAAATAAATGAGGCCGTAAAGTTTTTATCTGATGACAGTAAAGTGCAATTTAGAGTAGAAGAAGGTTTTCAAAATCAACAATTTAATAGGTTTGGCCGGTCTAATACGATATATCGTAACAATAGCTTTTATTATCCACAAAGAAGTGTAAGACTGGAGATAGACTTTTCAAAAGACTGATCACTTTTTTAGGTATATACCGTCTTGTTTTTTAATATCTATTATTTTAAACTTGTATAATCTTCCTATTGCGTTTTTAAATGCTTTTTTACTCATTTTAAACTCTTTACGAATAGCTTCTGAGGGCGATTTATCATGATAAGGCAGGTAGCCGTTATTGCTCTGAAGCATTTCATAGATTTTATCGCTATTGGGCTCAATACTCTGATAGGCATATTTCTCAAGGCTAACATCTATTTTTTTGTCTTCTCTTACAGTTTTAATATAACCTTTTCTTCTCTCTCCTATGTCTAATTTCTCAAAAACCTCATTAAAATAAAGCAAACCAAGGTGAATATCGTTAATAATGACCTGATAACCTAAATCACCGGAATCACAAACAATCAGGTCTACCGCTTCTTTTTCTTCCACGGTAAGTATTTGATTATCTGTAAAATGATTAACCTTGCTAGATGCAGCCAGGCGATTTGTTTGCTCATCTAAAAAACAAAACACCAGATAAGATTCACCAATTTTCATTTTTTGGCGTTGTTCAGCATAAGGAACAAAAAGCTGTTTTTCAAGTCCCCAATCCAGAAAAGCACCATATTCATTAGCATCTACGCAAGTAAGCATGCCAAATTCATCCACCTGAATTTTAGGTTGAAGCGTAGTAGCTACAGGACGTTCATCATGATCAAGATAGACAAATACATCAACAGAATCACCAATTTCATAGTTGACCGGCACATATTTATTGGGTAGTAGAATTTCTTCTTCATTCCCGTCAATCAGATACAAACCTTGTGGGGTAGTTCTGTTAATGCTAAGCTGATGATATATACCTAATTCGATAACCTTAAATTTTTACAAAAGTAGATTAATTTAAAGGAAAATATGGGCCTTGTTTGATAACTTTATTTTCTTAACTATTAGTGTCCTGTTAAAGTTCAGAAAATTCAAGCAATGGCAGCCATAAACAGCATTTGGTGTTTTTTATAGCTTTGATACCTTGCTATTAAACCCGGGTTATTAATTAGAATATCAAAGTAAATATTCTTATTAATAATGACGAAAATAGCTCAATATTAAGCTATTTTGTCAGGGTTTTATAAATGCTGACATTCATAGTCAGTAAAACCCCGACAAAACATCGTTTCGACGGCACTTCGTGCAAATTATGCTCCAATGCATAATTTGGGTTAAAGACAATTGAGTTTTTTGATAGTCAACAGTTTTGAACATCCATATAGATTTGAAATATAGTTATTTAATTTTTTTTTATCTAACATCTTGTATCTATTATCTCAGTCGGACACGACTATTTCTTAACCAAAACAAAATATCTATTAGTCTATAAAATCGATAGATTTTACCTTAAATCTTATATATTTGCAAATCTAATCAACGCACAATGAAAAATCCTTTATTAAAAAAAGCTATAGAATCAAGTATCCACGCAGGCAATTCGATTTTAAAAGTTTACAAAAAAGATTTTGAAGTAGATTATAAAGAAGATAATTCGCCGCTTACAGATGCAGATAGACGAGCTAATTCGATTATAGTTGAAGCGCTGAACGAAACACAAATTCCAATCATCAGTGAAGAAAGTAAGCAAACGGATTATTCAAAACGTAAAAACTGGTCTAAATGCTGGATTGTTGACCCATTAGACGGTACAAAAGAATTTGTTAAGAAAAACGGAGAGTTTACGGTAAATATAGCGCTAATTGATCAGCAAAAACCGGTTTTAGGGGTGATTTATGTTCCGGCTAAAGATGAAATTTACTTTGCAGATGTAAACGATAACAAAGCTTACTTCGCTGAATTAGATGGTTGTGCGAACGCTGATGATGTGATTGAAATGGCTCATGCTATTACGCCACAAGAATCAGATGAACTCAGAATTGTAGGTAGTAGATCTCATATGAATGACGATACTAAAGCATTTATAGATCAACAAAAATCTAAAACTGATAAGCCTATCAGCATAGTATCTCGTGGTAGCTCTCTTAAGCTATGTCTAGTCGCCTCAGGACAGGCCGACATCTATCCGCGTTTTGCGCCTACTATGGAGTGGGATACAGCAGCTGGTCATGCTATTTGCCGCGCCGTTGATGTATCAGTCATAGATCAAAGCACGCAGCAAGAAATGTTATACAACCGGGAAAACTTAACTAATGCTTATTTTTTAGCAAGTAATCAACCTATAATTGTAGAAAGCATAAACTGAATTGAATGAATGAAAATATAGTTTATCACCAATACGAAATAGACCGTAATAAAAGATGCAATAGTAAAAATCAACCTTCTTTTGTCGTATGGTTTACGGGTTTATCAGGTTCAGGCAAATCTACAATAGCAAGCCTGGTAGAACAACAGTTGTTTAGTAAAGGTATGTTTACCTACACATTAGACGGTGATAATATTAGACGTGGTATTAATAAAGGCTTAGGCTTTTCCAGAGAAGATAGAAAAGAAAATTTAAGAAGAATCGCAGAAGTAGCAAAACTTTTTGTCGATTCAGGCATGATTACGATAGCTGCTTTTATTTCACCTTTAAAACAAGATCGCGAAATGATCAAATCTATCATTGGCGGTGATGATTATGTGGAAGTCTTTGTGGATACCTCTGTAGAAGAATGTGAACGCCGTGACGTAAAAGGGCTCTATAAAAAAGCGCGGGCCGGCGAAATAAAAAACTTTACTGGCATTAATGCGCCTTATGAAAAGCCTGAAAATCCTGATGTAGTGATTAAGACGGAAGAAGAAAGCATAGATCAATCCGTAGAAAAAGTTATAAAATATCTAACCAATAAAATAGAAGCTTACAAGCATGAATAAATACTATTTAAATTACTTAGACGAATTAGAATCAGAAGCCATCTATATTTTAAGAGAAGTGTGGGCGCAATTTCAGAATCCGGTAATCCTTTTCTCCGGCGGGAAAGATTCTATATTAGTAACCCACTTAGCAAAAAAAGCATTTTATCCTGCCAAAGTACCATTTCCTTTAATGCATGTTGATACAGGACACAATTTCCCGGAAACCATTAAATTTAGAGATGATTTAGTCGGAAAGCTGGACGCCCAACTTATTGTAGGTTCTGTTCAAAAATCTATAGATGATGGTCGCGTAGCTGAAGAAAAAGGTAAAAATGCAACCCGTAATGCTTTACAAATTACAACTTTACTAGATACTATAGAAGAACATAAAATAGATTGTGCGATAGGTGGGGGTCGTAGAGATGAAGAAAAAGCTAGAGCCAAGGAACGTTTCTTCTCTCATCGAGATGACTTCGGCCAATGGGACCCTAAAAACCAACGCCCTGAATTATGGAACTTGCTTAATGGTAAGCATTTTGAAGGTGAGCACTTTAGAGCGTTCCCCATTTCAAACTGGACAGAAATGGATGTGTGGAACTATTTACTCAGAAAACAAATAGAAATCCCATCGCTTTATATTGCCCATGAGCGAAAGGTCGTGTGGAGAAATGGCTCATGGATTCCTAATTCTGAATTTTTACAATTAGGCGATCAAGAAGAAATAGTGACTAAAAAAATCAGATTTAGAACCTTAGGTGATATTACCATTACTGGCGGCATTGAGTCTGATGCGGATACCATGGAGAAAATTGTAGAAGAAGTTTCTACCATGAGACAAACAGAACGCGGTAATCGCACAGACGATAAACGTTCAGAAACCGCTATGGAAGACCGTAAAAAAGAAGGTTACTTCTAAAATTAATTCCATTTAATATCCAACTTAAATAGCTTACAACAAATGAAAATAGATAAAAATCAATTATTAAGATTTACAACAGCCGGAAGTGTTGACGATGGCAAAAGCACGCTTATAGGAAGGTTGTTATACGATTCAAAATCAATCTTTGAAGACCAGTTATCATCCGTTGAGTCTACCAGTAAAAAGAAAGGTATAGAAGGTGTAGACCTGGCGCTTTTTACAGACGGACTAAAAGATGAGCGTGAGCAAGGTATCACCATAGACGTGGCTTACCGTTATTTTACCACGCCTAAGCGTAAATTTATTATCGCTGATACACCTGGTCATATTCAGTATACCCGAAATATGGTAACCGGTGCTTCTACTGCTAATGCAGCGGTAATTTTAATTGATGCCAGACATGGCGTTATAGAACAAACTAAGCGCCATACTTTTATCGCTTCATTATTAAATATACCGCATATTATTGTATGTATCAATAAAATGGACCTTGTAGATTATGATGAAGAAGTATATAATGATATCGTTTCTCAGTTTGAAGAATTTGCGTCTAAATTATTGATTCAAGATATCGCCTTTGTGCCTATCAGCGCATTAGTTGGTGATAATGTGGTGAATCGTTCTGATAATATGAAATGGTATCAAGGTTCCCCTTTGCTAAGATTACTTGAAACTTTACACATCAGCAGCGATATTAACAAAATAGATTCTCGTTTTCCGGTACAAACCGTCTTACGTCCTCAAAAAGAAGGCTTTATCGATTACAGAGGTTATGCCGGCAGAATTGCCAGCGGTATTTATAGAGTAGGCGATGAAGTGGCGGTATTACCAAGTGGCTTTACGTCTAAAATTAAATCTATGAATGCTGGTGAAGATAAAGTAGAAGAAGCCTTTGCGCCCATGTCTGTGGCGATGACTCTAGAGGATGATATCGATATTAGCCGAGGAGATATGATTGTAAGAAAAAACAATCAACCAGAAGCACTACAGGAATTTGATGTTATGCTTTGTTGGTTAAGTGGAGAATCAGCTAAACCCAGAGCCAAATATGTGATCATGCATACTTCTAACGAGAAAAAAGCTATGATTAAAGAAGTGGTTTATAAGATGAACGTTAATACTTTTGAACGTGATAGTGATGACTCATCTCTTAATATGAATGACATTGCTCGTGTAAAGATCAGAACCACCCATCGTTTATTAGTGGATTCTTATCGTGAGAACAGGAATACAGGTAGTTTAATACTTATTGATGATCAGACTAAAGATACAGTCGCAGCTGGGATGATTTTATAAAAATTCAATAGATAATTTGTAGTGGGCAGAAGCCATTTTGCTCACTTTAATTTTTTTGCTTAAAGTTAAGTTATAAACCTCGTCAAGACTAAATCTTCTTGTCACGTCAAGTTTAGTTTCTGCTAACATTCATCTTCAGTAGTCTTTTGCTTGTTTAAGGTCCTACTATATTAACTTGAACGCGCTAAGTTACAAACTTAATGCAGTTAGTTCTCGTACCTTTTTCTTCTTTACAGAGAAGTTCATAAAACACACAACCTTAACTAACAATGGTCATGAACAATAAATGAGCTACGGATGCTAAGGCGTCAGAGGCATCATGTTTAGGCATCAATAAGACCCTTACTGATCTTTAATTGTATAAGGAAGCACGGACTTCAAGTCTGCGCTATCAGCTAGTTGACTTATCTCATATCTATGTTCTTACTCGGACAGGTCTAAATTTTAGCTTAAACCCTTCAAAACTTCTTGGTAAATATGATCGATCTGTTCATCGTCTAATTCGGTGTGCATCGGAAGGGAAATGACCTCTTGGGCCAGTTGATTCGTGACTGGGAAGTTGCCATCTGATACATTCTCATCATAATAGGCTTTTTGACGATGTAGCGGAATCGGATAATAGATACCAAAAGGAATACCCTGACTTTTTAAATGATCAGCCACCTGACCGCGTTTGCCGTTTTTTATCTTTAAAGTGTATTGGTGGAACACATGACAATCACAAGTATCGCAGATCCCGCATTGTTCAACATCGCAATGCTTTCTGGTCTTGGTCTTAGGCGTCTCTATCAGCTCGTGTTCCTTGAATTTGGCGGTATATTCTCGAGCGGCATTCTGTCGGGCGCTACTAAAGGCATCCAATCTTTTTAACTTTACACCCAGCACAGCGGCCTGGATACTATCCAACCTGGAATTCACGCCGATCACATCATGATGATAGCGTTCGTACATCCCGTGATTAACGATGCCTCGCAAGGTATGAGCAAGTTCATCATCATTGGTAAAAAGTGCGCCGCCATCGCCATAACAACCTAAATTCTTAGATGGAAAAAAAGACGTGGCACCCACATGGCCGAACGTTCCGGCCTTTTGGGTTTGACCGTTAGAATACGTATAATCCGCGCCAATAGCTTGTGCATTATCTTCTACAACATACAGATCATGTTCCTGAGCAATTTCCATAATAGCTTCCATATCAGCTACATGACCGAACAAATGCACCGGCACGATGGCTTTGGTCTTTGGCGTGATCGCTTTTTTGATCGCTTTGGGATCAATATTAAAAGTTTCCGAATCCACATCCACTAAGACCGGCTTTAACTTGAGCAAACCTATGACTTCTACGGTCGCAGCAAACGTAAAATCTGCGGTGATCACCTCATCGCCGGGCTTTAGGTCAAGTCCCATCATAGCGATCTGTAAAGCATCGGTCCCATTAGCGCATGGAATCACGTGTTTTACATTTAAATACTTCTCCAGATCTGCCTGGAATTGATGCACTTTTGGCCCGTTGATATAAGCGGTAGAGGTCAACACCTCATTCAATTCCTGATTGACCTCTTTTTCTATTTTGCTATATTGACCCTTTAGGTCAACCATTTGTAATTTCCTCATCTTTAGATCTGCATTTTTGAGTAGATGTCAAAAATACGAAATATAATAAGCATTTATTCGATGAAAATCGATCGACCACTAATTTGTATCGGTTACGAATAATTTACTTTCTGTATTTTTGAGCAAAAATCCATTGGTCATTTACCGATTTCTGCTTTTTGTTTTCCAGTCGATACTGCGGCTTTTAGGAGTAATTTCAGCTAAGCTCAAGCAATTCCGTGAAGTAAGGAAAGGACTTTTCCAGAAGCTATGCGAGGATTTGGACCCGAATAAACCGGTTATTTGGTTCCATTGTGCCTCTTTAGGCGAATATGAGCAAGGCTTCCCGGTAATGCGCCAACTCAAAGACCAATTTACCGACCATCAATTGCTGGTCAGCTTTTTTTCGCCCAGTGGCTACGAAGTAAAACAAAATGATCCGTTCATCGATGTGATCACTTATCTACCCATCGATACGGCTAAGAACGCGCGTCAATTCATTCAGATCAGCCAGCCGCAGTTAGCGGTTTTTGTCAAATATGAGATATGGCCGAATTTCATCAAAACACTACATCAACAGCAAGTTCCTGCTTATTTGATATCCGCTTTATTTAATAAAGAACAAGTATTTTTTCAGCCGTATGGCAAATGGATGCGCGCCTATCTCAAACGATTTGATTTAATTTTTGTTCAAGATCGCTCCTCTTATCAATTGGCTAAGAAAATGGGTTTACATCAGCTAAAGATATCCGGCGATACGCGTTATGATCGCGTGTACTACCAAACCCAATTGCCCAATGACCTGACTTTCATGGATGATTTTGTTCAAGGTCAATTTTGCCTGGTCATCGGTAGTTCGTGGCCGGAAGATGAGCAGGTTTTTATGGATTATGTTGATCAAGCCGAGCATAAAGTAGTGATCGCACCGCATCGGGTCAAATCGCAAGCTATGAGTGATCTAAAATCGCGATTAACAAAATCCTATGCATTATATTCTACTTGGGATAAAGCGCAGGATGCTGATAAGCCTATCTTGATCGTCGATACAGTAGGATTGCTAACCAAGGTTTATGCTTATGCTGACCTGGCTTACGTAGGTGGCGGTATGGGCGATAAAGGATTGCATAATATCTTAGAACCCGCTGCTTTTGGTTTACCGGTTATATTTGGTAAAAACCATAAGGGATTCCCAGAAGCTGAGGCTTTAATAAAGGCTAATGCAGGTTTCAGCATCGCTTCGGCGGAGCGGTTCTATCAATTAGCTGAAGAATTTTATCAGGATAAGAACAAGCGTTCAAATGCCGGTAAAAATGCGCTTGATCTTATCAATGCCAGAAAAGGAGCGACAAAAATGATCTGTAAGGACCTGGCAGAAAACTTATCAACTTATTGACTTAGGCTATTAATTATTATTAGAATAAATATAATTCATAAGTTTCAATTTATATAGGTTATACTTCAAATCAAGTCTACCTCGCTAAAGCGAGATGTTTTTTTATTGACATAAATAAAAATGCGTTGTATTGAGTTTGTCGAAATGTACCGAGGTGCTTTGTGCTACAAAATGTTCTCGATACTTCTCGACTTAAAAGTCGAGAAACTCGAACTGACCCCGTATTGATAACGTGGGCAGGCAAGGTTCTCGATAGCAGTCACATCGAGTGTCCCGACGGTTACCGTCGGGATTTATCGAGATGCTTCGTACTAGAAAACACCCTTCTCCGGTCCCTGCCTTTGCCGGCTCAAAGTAGCGGGAAGCTCGTTATCGTATTTAAAAATGTCAAGTTCCATTAAATGAAATCCTAAAATTTCCAGGGGCTCGAAGTGACTAATAATGATAAAGTTATGATTCTAAACAAACAACATTACTTAATATCGTTTAAGTGCCTAACATGTACTTAAATACAATGCCATTTTAGCCTGTATGGCTTTAGCGGATTCTCTGGCTGCTTTGGCAAAATCGTTTCCTGCAGAAGCGTAGATGATCCCGCGGGAACTGTTGATGATCAATCCGATATCATCGTTCATACCGTTCCTGCAAACCGCATCCAGATCGCCACCTTGCGCACCAATGCCAGGAACCAGGAAGAAATGATGAGGTGCTAAAGCCCTAATCCTTTTAAAATGTTCCGGCTGGGTCGCGCCTATGACATACATCAAATTTTGGCTGTTGGTCCATTGTAAAGATTTATTGATCACTTGCTCATATAACGGCTTATCATCAACTTTTAGCAATTGAAGATCAGCAGCACCGCTATTTGAGGTCAAGGCCAAAAGAATCACATGCTTGTTTTGATAGCTCAGGAACGGACTTACCGAATCTTCGCCCATATAGGGCGCGACCGTTATGGCATCGGCTTGAAGATCATCAAAGAATGCAGCGGCATATTTTAATGAGGTGTTCCCAATGTCACCTCTTTTAGCATCAGCTATCAGGAACTGCTCGGGATAATTAGTTTTGATATAATCAAAAGTTTTTTGCATGCTCTGCCAGCCTTTCCAACCGTAAACTTCATAAAATGCCGTGTTTATCTTATAGCTGATCGCCAGATCGTGGGTTTCATCGATGATCTGCTGGTTAAACCTAAATATTGGATCCTCCGTATCGAGTAGATGCTTAGGGATCTTATCGATATCAGTATCTAAACCAATACTGAGGAATGATCTCTTCTTTTTGATCTGATCAACAAGGAATTTTGTTTCCAATAGATTATAGGTCTTCTGATATTTTCTTGAGTTTTTCGGTATTGTCTACGAGCTTTAATTCATCTATGATCTTACCGATGTCGCCATTGATGATGCCATCCAGATCATAAAGGGTTAAGTTGATCCTGTGGTCAGTTACTCTGCTTTGCGGATAATTATACGTCCTGATCTTCGCACTTCTATCACCGCTGGTGACCATACTACCGCGTTTTTCAGCTTCTTCTTCCTGTTTTTTGGCGAGCTCTAGTTCGTATAAGCGCGAACGCAATACGCGAAAAGCCTTATCTTTATTCTTATGTTGTGATTTCTGATCCTGGCATTGCGCCACGATGCCGGTTGGCTCATGGGTTAATCTCACGGCTGAATAGGTAGTATTCACAGATTGACCGCCGGGACCGGAAGAGCAGAAATAATCTATTCTGACATCGTTAGGGTCAACTTCTACATCGAACTCTTCTGCTTCCGGGAATACCATGACCGTGGCCGCACTCGTATGGACTCGTCCCTGGGTTTCCGTTTGCGGCACGCGCTGAACGCGATGTACGCCGGCTTCATATTTTAATGTTCCGTAAACGTTCTCGCCGTTCACCTCAAATTGTATCTCCTTGAAACCACCGTTCGTTCCTTCGTTGTAATCCACCGTAGAAACTTTCCAGCCTTGTTTCTCACAAAAACGGGTCAACATTTCAAAAATATCACCGGCAAAGATACTGGCTTCATCACCACCGGTTCCGGCTCGAACTTCAACAACAGCATTCTTGGCATCTTCCGGATCTTTTGGTATCAACATAAAGCGGATTTTTTCTTCCATTTCCGGCAAGGCTTCCTCGGCTTCTTCAAGTTGCATTTTTGCCATCTCTACCATTTCTTCATCCTCATTGGCCTTGATGATTTTTTCCGCTTCTTCTTTGTTGTTTAAAAGCGTAACATATTTATCACGCTCTTCCATCAAGTCTTTTAAGTCTTTGTATTCTTTAGTCAACTCCACATAACGCTTTTGATCACTGATAATATCCGGTTGAATAATCAGGTCGCTTACTTCATCAAAGCGTTGTTTTATAGCATTTAATTTATCTATCATCAAGAACTGTATTTACCGCAAATTTACGAGAAAAAAATTGCCGTGGTCATAATAAGACCGTCACACCAATACCTAATTGCTGTTTCCATTGTACTTTAGGACCTTCTAAAATAGTCTCACTATCTTCATTTTCTTCTCTGGTCTTTATATCATCATCATATCTTATGTGAGAACCTATACTCGCTTTCACATATTCATTGACCTCGAATTCAAAATTTAACTCCCAGTCTACATCGATATTCCCAAAATTATTGAGGTAATCTGTATATAAACTTAGCCGCGTATAGCCCTTAATATTCTCGAATATTTCCTTTTCATACTCATTATTGAGAAGGATACCCACTTCATGTCTGGCATTTCTACCTGGTGTAATGATATTGCCATCATCGTCTGTAACTGCTTCTTGTACACCAAATGCACCCTGATTGGCCAGCCGATCACTGAGTACAAAGGTGGACTTTTGGGTTAATGGTGATAAGTTGAGACTGAATTTCTTCTCCGGGAGATTAAATTCAGCTCCAACACCTACGAACAAATAGCCAGGCGACATGAAATTTGAGATGAACTCATCGCGGTTAGGATAATTGAAACCCTTTGTAAATTGACTTTTAAATGAGGCTCTTCCGGTATAATACCAATTTGATGTACTGCTAAACTTATAGCCTAATCGACTTACCAGCTCAAGGTCATCATCCGTTTTTCTTAAAGGCTGTTCACTTTGTTTATTAATACCATATCGCACAATGAATTCATTATTCCACTGAAAAAGTCCCTTTTTGTAATTTCTCTTTATATTAATGCCTAATAAGCTGGAAATAGAGTTTGAACCCCCGGCATTCCAGTTGACAAAGGCAAGTTGGGACAGGTCTAGCGATACTTTATTAAGATGCGACCAGAAGGTTTCCGGCGTTTTTACGGGAATGAGCTCATGCACATTTAGTGGCATTGGTAAAAGCTCAAATACAGAATTCACAAGTCTATACGGTTTTTCATCAGGTAAAAAAATGTCTAAAGGTTGATCTTTAAAACCTAACGGATTTCTTTGTGCTTGCGTAGTAAAAGCAAAACAGGCCAGTAACAGGGTTGCCCAAAAGTGATTCATAAAAACTTATCATTATTAATAACGAAAACTACCTTTTTCCGATTCAATGCTCAGTTGTTTGCCATGATCACTCGCCTCTACTCGCCCTATTACCTGAGCATCTATATCAAATGATTTAGCTATTTCACAAATAGCATGAGATTGTTGCTGAGGTACGTACAATTCCATGCGATGCCCCATATTAAACACCTGATACATTTCTTTCCATGAGGTTTGGCTTTCTTGTTGTATCAGTTTAAATAACGGCGGAATTTTAAATAAGTTGTCTTTGATGATATGAAGATCATCTACAAAATGAAGAACTTTTGTTTGCGCACCACCGCTGCAATGAATCATACCATGGATATGCTTATGTGGAATATAATCAATTATTTTTTTGATGACCGGCGCATAGGTTCGGGTAGGGGATAAGACGGCTTTACCTATATCCATCGGGAGTTCATCAATTTGATCAGTTAGTTTTTTACTCCCCGAATAAACCACTTCTTTAGCTGTATTTGGGTCAAAACTTTCAGGATATTGATCAGCTAAGTATCGACTGAAAACATCATGCCGCGCTGAGGTTAAACCGTTACTACCGATGCCGCTGTTATATTGATCTTCATAAGTAGCCTTTCCGGTTGATGATAAACCTACTATGACATCACCGGTTTCTATATTTGCATTATCAATTACAGCTGATTTTTTTGTGCGTGCAGTAACGGTAGAATCCACAATAATCGTTCTCACAAGGTCACCCACATCAGCTGTTTCACCGCCGGTGGTATGGATATTCACTCCATATTGGCTTAGGGAACTCGCTAATTCTTCCGTTCCGTTGATGATAGCGGCGATAACATCACCCGGAATTAAATGTTTATTTCTACCTATGGTAGACGAAAGCAGGATTTGGTCGGTGACACCAATACAAAGCAAATCATCTAAATTCATGACAAGTGCATCTTGCGCAATGCCTTTCCAAACGCTGAGATCGCCGGTTTCTTTCCAGTAAAGGTAGGCCAGTGAAGATTTTGTACCGGCACCATCGGCGTGCATAATTAGACAGCTTTCCGGATCATTACTTAAATGATCAGGCACGATTTTGCAAAAAGCCTTTGGGAAAAGCCCTTTGTCGATATGTTTTATGGCGTTGTGAACATCTTCTTTTGAGGCAGAAACCCCACGTTGATCGTATCTATTGGTTGGTTTAGTCATTCAATTTTTAAAGTTTTGCAAAATTACGAATTAATTTATTGTTATGGGGTTTTAAAAATGTTCCATTAATATAACTTAATTACTGATAAAGTTTGGTGCAACGAGCTTTAGCTTTTAAAAAACAAAGGCCGCAAAAACGCAGCCTTTATTCTTCTTCTATAATAAACCAATAGTGAGCCTTATCTTGTAAAGATCATCTCGCGATACTTTGTCAGTGGCCATAGTTCATCATCAACGATAAGTTCCAGCTTATCACAATGATATCGGATAGTATCAAAATACGGCTTCACCTTGTAACAGTAAGCATAAGCGCGGTCTGTAGCATCTTCTATGTTATTGGCCTTCTTTCGCGCCTCGATCATATCTTGGACGTTCTTGTTGATCTGACTTACATGACCTGAGATCTCCTTGATGATGTTCATCTGTTCACGGGCCATTTCATCAAAGTCTGCTTCAAAGATCGCTTTCATGCCTTGAACGTTCTCTATCAATTTATTTTGATATTCTAAGGCAGTAGGAATCACATGATTTCTGGCAATATCGCCTAAGGTTCTCCCTTCGATCTGGATCTCCTTAGAATAGTCATCCATCTCTATTTCGTAGCGGGCTTTAACCTCGATTTCATTCATGATCTCTAATTCAGAAAACAAATCGATGCTTTTTTGGCTGATCTTGGCCTGAAGTGCTTCCGGTGTGTTCCTATTATTGCTCAAACCTCTTTTAGCGGCTTCTTTTTCCCATGCTTCACCGTATCCGTCACCTTCAAATCGAATATTTTTCGATTTTTTTATGTATTCTCTCAATACGTTAAAAATAGCGTCGTCTTTTTTAAGGTTTTTATCTGCCACCATTTGATCAACTTCACCCTTAAAATCTTTTAACTGTTTAGCTACTATGGCATTCAGCGTAGTCATAGGATCAGCACAATTAGCTAATGAGCCTACCGCTCTCAATTCAAATTTATTACCAGTAAAGGCAAATGGAGAAGTTCTGTTTCTGTCTGTATTATCCAATAGTATCTCAGGTATCTTACCTACGACGTTCAATTTAAGTTCTGTTTTCTCCTGAGGTGATAATTTACCATCTTTAACTTTTTCAAGCTGGTCTAACACATTAGTCAACTGCGAACCTATGAAAACGGACATGATGGCCGGTGGAGCTTCATTAGCCCCTAAACGGTGATCGTTAGAAGACGAAGCAACGGTTGCTCTTACCAGCTCTTCATAATCATGAAATGCTTTAATGGTGTTGATAAAATAAGTTAAAAACTGAAGGTTTTTCATGGGTGTTTTACCAGGACTAAGTAAATTCACTGCGGTATCAGTCGCCATAGACCAGTTGTTGTGCTTACCATTACCATTAATACCTTCAAATGGTGTTTCATGTAACAAAACTTTAAAGTTGTGACGCTCAGCAATTTTGTCCATTAAATCCATTAATAGTGAATTATGATCAACAGCAAGATTAGCTTCTTCAAAAAGCGGTGCTAATTCGTATTGGTTAGGCGCTACTTCATTATGACGGGTTTTCACCGGAATACCTAAGCGAATAGATTCTAATTCAAGATCACGCATAAAATTTAAAGCTCGCGTAGGGATAGAACCAAAGTAATGATCATCTAACTGCTGGCCTTTAGCCGGCGAATGTCCAATTAATGTTCTGTTAGCCATAATCAGGTCTGGCCTTGAGCTGGCTAATGCTTTATCTACAAGGAAATATTCTTGTTCCCAGCCCAGTGTAGCATTAACTTTTGATACCTTTCTATCAAAATATTTAGCTACCGCTGTTGCAGACTTATCTAAGGCTTGCAAAGAACGTAATAAAGGGGTTTTGTAGTCTAAAGCTTCTCCAGTATAAGCTACGAATATCGTTGGGATACATAATGTAGATTCCCATACAAATGCGGGTGAGGTGGGGTCCCATGCAGTATAACCTCTGGCCTCAAAAGTATTTCTTATGCCACCATTCGGTAGACTGGAAGCATCTGGTTCTTGTTGTACCAGTTGTTCGCCGTTAAATTTTTCTATGCTTTCGCCATCTCCGATGGGCTCAAAAAATGAATCGTGTTTTTCAGCTGTTGACCCTGTAAGTGGCTGAAACCAGTGTGTATAATGCGTAGCACCCTTCTTAATGGCCCATTCTTTAAGTCCGGTCGAAATTTGATCGGCTAATTCTCTTTTGATTTTTGTACCTTTTTTAATTGCTTGTTGAACGCCTTTTAAAGAATCTTTCGTCAGATATTGACGCATTGCAGATTCATTAAAAACATTTTCTGCAAAAATTTCAGACCTGCGCTGAGTAGATATAATCTCTACAGGTCTCCTGTTTAGCGTTTCTTTGAGAGCATTAAATCGAATTGTTGCCATTGTTTCAATTTTTATGATGTAGGCAAAAATATAGTTTTTTGCTTAATCAACCTCTTAAAAAACAGGGTTGTGTTCAAAAAAATATCAACAAATTGTAAATAACCCTATGTTTTATTCATAATAAGCCAATATATTAAATATAATAAAGCCTAAAAATAAGATAAAACCATTCCATCTCGTAAATTGGTTTTTGGGTTTGATAAGAGCCAATGGTAGGGTTACCGCCGCAATACCTATCATCCAAATAAGATCGTTGCTCAATATTTTTGTTGATTCTACAGCAATAGGTTTTAATATAGCGGTAATGCCTAATACAGAGGCAATGTTAAAGATGTTTGACCCTATTAAATTACCCAGCGAAATGGCTTTTTCTCCTTTTATGATAGATATGATAGAGGCTGCTAATTCAGGAACACTGGTACCTACCGCAATGATAGATACTGAAATGATACGTTGACTTATTCCAAATTTCTCAGATAATCCTACTGCGCCGTCTACTAACCATTCTGAACCAAAGTATAATGCTGCACTGCCTATCACTAACCATATTAAAACCTTAAAATTTGAGGTTTTTTTAAGGCTTTCATCGGCCTCCTCCGGTATAGGTGTAATTCTGGAGTTATTAAGCAGGTAAATAACATAGCTGACTATCAGAATAAGGAATATAACGCCTTCCCATCTTGACAATTCTAAATCTGTCCATAAAAACAAATAAAGCAAACCGCTCATAAACAGCATCATAGGCCAGTTAACTCTATAAAAATCTTTTTCTACTGCTATAACGGTAAGCATTGAAGATAAGCCTAAAACCAATCCGATATTGGCGATATTTGAGCCTATAACATTGCCTAAAGAAACATCGCTGAAATCATCAAAAGCGGCCTGAATACTCACTAAAAGCTCTGGGGCAGAAGTGGCAAATGATACGACGGTAAGCCCAATCATCATTTTACTTAATTTAAACTTAAAAGATAGCGCTACAGAAGATCTGACCAGATATTCACCGCCAACAACAAGCAAAATAAATCCTAATATGAGTAAAATGTAATTCATCTAAAAAAATTGAATAGCAAAAATACTTGAATCTTATGAATAACCTATTGCTGAAAAAAACTTATGCGGGAACTACCGTATTTCCTGCTATCAGTGCAATAATTATGTTTATGTATATCAATTTTAGAAGAATGTTCAATAATCAACCACACATTATCATTTTGATTAATGGAAAATAGACTGTTAATAAGCTTATCGTATTCTCCTCTATTAAAATCATAAGGTGGATCAGCAAAAAATAAATCTGCTTGCGGCTGATTATTTTCTATGTAGTGAAATACATCAGACTTGATAGGCCTTATAGAGGCGTTGAGTTCTCCGGTTGATTTTTCAACGAATTTGATACATCCCGGATGTTCGTCAACAGCTATAACATTTGCACCTCTTGATGCAAATTCGTAGCTTATACTGCCCATTCCGCAAAACAAATCAACAACCTTTAGGTTTTTAAAACTTAGTTTGTTTTGTAAAATATTAAATAAGCTCTCTTTAACCTGGCTCTTTGTAGGTCTTATAGGTAGCTCTTTAGGTGCGCGTAATATTCGGCTACCGTATTTACCGCTGATAATTCTTATTGATAATGACATAAAAGCGATGTATCTTGATGTGAGGTGATTTCACTTAAAAATTGTTTCTCTGATGTAACAGGTTTGTAAAAAGTGATGTTTTTAATGTAATCGTAAAAATACGAATAAGCTTTATCTGTTTTATTTATAAATCCACTTACTTTTAGGTGTAATGTTTCTCTGTTAAAGCTTAATTGTTCAATACAAGACAATAAGTAGTAGGCTATATCTTCATCTGTTTCAATTTGAAACCTATTTGCAAGCATGCATTTTCCCTGATAAAAAGCCAGGATGTAACAATTATCAAAATACCGATGTATAAAAACACTTTCCTTTACATCTGCTGGTACATCAACAGCACTAAGGTAAGCGCTTAAAAAATGTTGATAACTCACATTGCCTACCAGATCAATAAAATAGTTGTAGATATTTATTATAGGAATATATAGAACTTTCATTTGAAAGGGCTTTACATGATCATGGTCAATATAATCGCCGGGAATGAGTTCTGTATTATATTTTAAATAATGCGCAGCCTGGGTTTTATCAAAATACATATCAGGCACATTAGTAAACAATTTGTTATCAAATATCAGCTTAACCTGATCAATATGGTTATTGATGATAAAATCTTCATCTATGGTTTTTTTTAATTGATCTAATTGATCTTCCGGCGATTGAGATCTGGACTCCACATGTTCTAATCTGATCAATTCATCTTCAGATTGAATCAAAAAAGAAAATCCACCTTGAGAATTCAAGATGGATAATTTGTGATGAAAATTATTTGATTTATTATTTGGTTTTCCCATAATTTTTAGGCCAGTTTCCTTTTGTGTTAACATCTTTCATGGAACCTACCTTTATATATTTACCGTTTACATCATCAACGGACAGCTTTTGTTCTTCTTGTATGACCAGATCTTTGGGTTGGTCTGATAATATTCTTCTTTTCTCAACTTTAGCTTCAAAGACCTCTACCTTGCTGTCTTTAACTTCTATTTGACCGGCATCCATTTCAAATACTTCATTATCGGTAAAAGGTACATATTTCATATTTACGTACTCATCTCTGCTCTCGTAAAGTGAATCTGCAACACTTCTTGTTCCTAGCGTATCGATAAATGTTTTCTCTACATATTTATCAACACCGTATGTTTTCTTAAACTCTTCATCTAAAATAGAAGAATCTCTTCTTTGAGTAATCGTGTACTGGGCCGTATCTATAAAGGTGATCAGACTGTCAAAATCAGATTCAAAATTCCCAACGATTTCACGGTGGGCTAATTGCGCATCTCTAATGTCTTTTAACTTTTCAATGACTTTCTGATATCTTTCTTTTTTAACTTTGTTAAATTCAACCGGACCCCAAATGGCTTTGTAGTTAAGATATCCTAATATAACAATACCTATCCAAAGTAATATTGTAACAACTACTTTCATTTATCTAATTTATTTGATTTAAACAGAAACAAATCTACAATTTTTTTTCATTTAAGAAAGTTTTAGGCTCAAATTTCATGTTATCTTTGAATGATTTTAGTTATATGGATATTCAACGTTTTAATCAACAATTAAAAAAAGACTTTGGTTTTGAGTTGACAGATCAGCAGGATAAATGCTTAGATTTAGTCAGCCAATTTTTGTTTAATCAGAAAAGTGATGTTGTTTTTTTACTTAAAGGCTATGCCGGAACAGGTAAAACAACAACCATTTCTACCTTAGTGAAAAACCTACCTAAAATAAGTATGAAAAGCATTTTAGCAGCACCTACCGGTAGGGCAGCTAAAGTTATGGGTAATTATAGCCAGAAACAAGCACAGACCATTCACCGTAAAATTTACTATCCCCAAAAAAACAGTAAGGGCAATGTAGATTTTGTGCTACAGGAAAACAAACATAAAAATACAGTATTTATCGTAGATGAAGCGTCTATGATTCCGGGCTTGCCAGAAGGTGTTGAACTATTTAAAAAAGGGTCTTTATTAGAAGATTTGTTGCAATATGTATATGCTGGTGAAAATTGCAAATTAATTTTAGTAGGTGATACCGCCCAATTACCACCTGTTAAATCTACACTAAGTCCAGCACTTGATTTGGCAACACTTCAAGATCAATTTCAAATGTCTGTTTCAGAAATTCAGCTGGAGCAAGTTGTCAGGCAAGCACAAGAAAGCGATGTGCTCTACAATGCGACGCTTATCAGAAATGCAATCAATCAGGAAAAAGCAGAAAGTTTTGCCTTTGAATTGCACAAAAAAAACGACTTAACCAGACTTATTGACGGTTATGAGATTTTAGACGCCATTCAGGATGCTTATGATCATGATGGTCATGAAAATACGGCTTTTATAGTAAGGTCTAACAAAAGAGCTAATCTCTACAATCAGCAAATTAGATCACGGATTTTACAGAGAGAAAGCGAGTTAGAACCTGGCGATTTTCTTATGGTTGTTAAAAACAATTATTTTTGGGTTAAGCCTCATTCTGATGCCGGGTTTATCGCTAATGGTGATATTATTGAAGTTTTAGAAATTTATGAATTCAAAGAGCTTTATGGTTTTAGATTTGCCAGGGCTAAAATCAAAATGGTAGATTATCCTGCGATGAAACCTTTTGAAACCATGCTTATGCTCGATACCATTATGTCTAATTCTCCATCGCTTAGTTATGAAGATAATAATAAGCTATACAAGGAAGTGATGAAAGATTATGCCGATATGAAATCTAATTATAAAAAATTTTTAAGCGTAAAGAAAAACCCATATTTCAATGCTTTGCAAGTAAAATTTAGCTATGCGATTACCTGTCATAAGTCACAGGGAGGTCAGTGGAATAGGGTGTTTGTAGAGCAACCTTACTTGCCTGAAGGTGTTAGCGTAGACTATTTAAGATGGTTATACACAGCTATTACCAGAACTAAAGAAAAGTTGTATCTCATAGGATTTAAAGACGATTTTT
This sequence comes from Psychroflexus sp., assembly GCA_031581455.1. GTDB lineage: Bacteria > Bacteroidota > Bacteroidia > Flavobacteriales > Flavobacteriaceae > Psychroflexus. Next base: position 23,818 of record JAVLBJ010000016.1, read on the forward strand.
TTAAAACGGATTCAGTTGTAGAATAAACAGTTAAGCTAATGAAAGTAGTTGCTATGATTCCGGCCAGATATGATTCTTCCAGATTTCCAGGGAAATTATTAAAACCTTTAGCCGGTAAACCGATCATATACAGAACTTATCAGGCCGTGCAACACATGAATCTTTTTGATAAAATTTATGTAGTAACCGATAGCTCAGAAATTCAAAAATACTTAGAAGAAGTGGATGTACCCATTTTAAGAAGCCGTGAAACACACGAATGTGGAAGCGATAGATTAGCAGAATTTGCTCATCAAATTGATGCAGATATTATTATTAATGTCCAGGGAGATGAGCCATTTACAAATAAAGCTGACATCCGTAGACTTATCGAGCTTTTTAAAAAAGATACTGATAAACATATTGATTTGGCCTCGCTTATGATGCCATTATCTGTAATGTCATCTATAAAAAACCCTAACAATGTGAAGGTGGTGGTTAATAAGCAATCACAAGCCATATATTTCTCAAGACATCCTATTCCATATTTGAGAGATCAATCTACTTCTGTTGATTATTTTAAACATGTAGGTATTTATGCGTTTAGGAAACAAGCTTTGATAGACTTTTATTACTCTCCTAAAGGTAAGCTTGAAAAGGCTGAGGCTATTGAATGTATCAGACATATTGAAAATGGTAAAACCATACAAATGCTGGAGACAGATCAACCCGGCATTGGGATTGATACGCCAGAAGATTTGACGGAAGCAGAGAAACTATGGCATAAAAAAAGGGAATAACAATCTGTTATTCCCTTGTAATAGAATTATTTATAGTTAAGACGTAGTAGTCGCTTTTTCTCCTAACTCATCTTCTTCTTTTTTCTCTGTTAAATCTATACCGCGCTTTTTAGCAGTATCAAACATAATAGGAGTAGCTACAAAAATCGAAGAATAGGTACCTACAATTACCCCGATAATCAAAGCAAACATGAAGCCTCTGATACTTTCACCGCCAAAAGCAAAAATGGCTATTAAAACGACTAAAGTTGTGAATGAAGTATTTAAGGTACGGCCTAACATACTGCTTACACCCTGATCGATGATCTTACTAAGTGGCCATTTAGGATGTACGTTGAAATACTCTCTAATTCTATCAAATACAACAACGGTATCATTCAATGAGTAACCTATAACAGTCAATATCGCCGCGATAAACGCCTGATTGATTTCCATATCAAATGGCATAAAAGAATAGGTAGCTGAAAATATACCTAAAACAATTAGCACATCGTGAACAACTGCCGATACAGCGCCAACACTAAACTGCCACTTTCTAAAGCGGAATAGAATGTATAGGAACACGACGATAAACGAACCTATAATAGCGTAAAATGAAGCTGTCTTAATATCATCTGCAATGCTTGGGCCAACTTTTATTGATGACATGACGCCTATGCTATTACTACTACTTACTTTAAAATCTTCATAAGATGTTCCGGTAGGAAGCAATTCCTGAACTCCATTATAGATGATTTTTTGAATTTCATTTTCTACTTCTTCTCCTTGCTCATCTACCTTATACTTAGTACTGATTTTGATTTGGTTGTTAGAACCGTATGTTTTTACATCAACACTTTCTAAACCAGCTTGTAAATTATTAGCCACTTCAGTAGGATTTACGCTTTGCTCAAATCTTACTGTGTAATTTCTACCTCCAACAAAATCAATACCCTGATTAAGACCTCTGGTAGAAAGCGAAATTATACTTAGAACAATCAATGCGCCTGAAATAACATATCCTACCTTTCGCTTGTTTAAAAATTGTTTAGAAATATTTCTAAGGAAATTTTTAGTGGCGGCAGAAGTAAACACTAGTAATTTATTATTGCTGGTATAAGCATCAATAAACAAACGTGTTATAAATATAGCCGTAAATAAAGATGTTGCAATACCGATAAGTAGGGTAGTGGCAAAACCTTTAATAGGTCCTGTACCAAAAACCAATAAAATCAATCCGGTTAAGCCCGTTGTGATATTAGCATCTAATATAGAAGAGAGTGAGTTTTTAAAACCGTCTTTAATCGCATCCGGCTGTTTTTTTCCTTTTTGGAGTTCTTCTCTTATACGTTCAAAAATAAGTACGTTAGCATCAACAGACATACCAATGGTCAACACGATACCCGCGATTCCCGGTAGAGTTAATACAGCTTCAAGTCCAGCCAGTATACCAAAAATGAATAAGATATTTACCACCAGAGCGATGTCTGAATAAGCACCGGCTTTTCCATAATAAAAGATCATCCAAATAAGCACGAGTATTAATGCGATAATAAACGAATTAATACCACTGTTAATAGCTTCATTTCCTAAAGAAGGACCTACTATTTCACTTTGTATAATTTTAGTTTTAGCCGGTAGTTTTCCAGCCTGAAGAACTGTAGCCAGGTCTTTTGCTTCCTTAATGGTGAAATCACCTGAAATCTGACTTCTACCGCCTGAAATAGCTCCCGAGGAAACCCCAGGTGCAGAGTATACAGTTCCATCTAAAACAATAGCAATTTGTGTACCTTGTTTAGAAGCTTTACCCGTCATTTTTTCCCAGATCTTCGCGCCTTTACCATTCATTTGCATGCCTACAACAACACGACCAACCTGATCAAAATCCTGACCGGCATCTACGATAACTGAACCATCTAATGGCGGATTACTTTCTCGATTAGTCTTTAATGCATATAAGTCAATAAATTCACTATCATCTGCCGATTTTCCCCAGGCAAATTCTGTAAACTTCTTTTCGCCGGTAAGTAAATTTTGAATTTCAGGAAATTCTAAATAGCTGTTGACTCTAGCTGTGTCGCTTAATGCAAAGGTAGCAATAACTGGACCTCTTGGATTTCCTACACTCTGTACAAGAGACATTAAAGGATTGTTGCTTATCGAGTCTTTTTCGCTTTCTTCTGTAGCTAATAACTCTTCAAGATCATCAGAAGATTGCGCAGTTGTATCTGTCTCTTTTGTTTTTTCTTCTGTTTGCGTATCCTTTTGTGCAGCTAATTTTTGCTTGACAATCTGATCTGCCTGACGTAAAAATTGCTGAAAATCATTAGCCTGAAAAACGTGCCAGAATTCTAATTGTGCAGTAGTTCTAAGTAGTTTTTGAATTCTACCTATATCTTTTGCGCCGGGCAACTCTACTAATATTCTACCTGATTCTCCTAATCGCTGAATATTAGGTTGTGTTACACCAAATTTATCAATACGCTCACGTAATACTTCAAAAGCAGATGTGATACTTTCATCGATTTTTTGGTCAATAACAGGCTGTACCTGCGCATTGGTCATATTGAAATCTATTTCATCTCTTAATTTGATATTATCAAAAATATCAGGCGATGACAACTTAGCATCCTCTAATTCGTCAAATGACTCAAAAAACAAGTTAATATAACTTTCCTGGCTTGATTTTTGTTTTTCTGTAGCCTGCTGTAAAGCAGTTCTAAACTGTTCATCTTCTGAGCCGTTAGCTAATCCAATAAGTAAATCTTTTACAGATATTTGTAGGATAACATTGATACCACCTTTAAGGTCAAGCCCTAAATTTAACTCTTTTTGCTGTGCCTGTTCATAAGTAATTCCGGCAAAGTAAGGCTCACTGGCGATTGAGTCTAAATAACTTTGAGAGACTTCATTACGTTTTTCGGCATAATTTTCCTCAGTGTTGCTTATTTGTTCATTAGCAAAAGCACTAGCGTTATCTTCAATTTTTGAGGTGATAAACGTAAATGAAAGTTGATAAATACATGCCAAACCAAATAATATGGCAAATACTTTTATAAGTCCTTTATTCTGCATTAGATATAATTTTTAACTCGGTTTTATAAAATTCGGGCAAATATAGGGTTTCGCCAAAGAAATGGCAATTTTCTAGGCAAACAACAAAAAAAAACTTGGATAATTTAAAAATCACCCAAGTGTTACTACAAATACTATAACTTTAAAGTAGCTGATTAGTTTTCTTAACTGCTTCTGCGCTTTCTTTAAGAAGGCCTTTTTCTTGGTCATCTAAATCTAATTCTACCACTTCTTCAATGCCGTCTTTACCTAAAATTACAGGAACGCCAATGCAAATATCGTCTAAACCGTACTGACCTTCTAAGAAGGTTGAGCATGGAAACATTTTTTTCTGATCGCAGGCAATAGATTGAACAACTGAAGATACAGCAGCTCCGGGCGCATACCAGGCACTAGTTCCTAACATTTTTGTTAATGTAGCACCACCAACTCTTGTTTCTGCAGCTACTTCTTTAATTTTTTCTTCATTTAAAAAATGACTGATATTAATACTGTTTCTGGTAGCATGTCTCGTTAAAGGAATCATGCCTTTATCGCTATGGCCGCCTATTACCATGCCCTGAACATCTGATGCCGGACAGTCTAAAGCTTCGGCAATTCTATACTTGAATCTGGCACTATCCAGAGCACCGCCCATTCCTAAAATACGATGCTTGGGTATACTTAATTCCTTATGAGCTAAGTAAGTCATCGTATCCATTGGGTTACTAACCACCACTATTTTTACCTCAGGTGAATGTTTGACAATTGATTGGGCAACACCTTTTACAATTCCCGCGTTTGTGCTTATCAGCTCTTCACGAGTCATTCCGGGCTTTCTGGGAACACCGCTGGTTATAACGGCAACCTCGCTTCCCGCGGTCTTAGCGTAATCATTTGTGCTTCCTGTTATTTTTGTGTCAAAATTGTTTAATGATGCGGTTTGCATCAAGTCCATGGCTTTTCCCTCAGCATAATCTTCTTTGATATCAACCAGGACAACCTCTGAGGCAAAATTTTTCATCGCTATGTATTCCGCACAACTTGCGCCTACCGCACCGGCGCCTACAACTGTAATTTTCATGATTTATTTATTTTTAATTATATTCCAAAACTTAATCCTACCGTTACTGTATCAAACTCCTGGATGCTATACTGACCATTAATTCTGATGAACTTTAAGTCTAATTTAAACCCTAAGTTTGCCTGTATGCTACTGGCGTCAGAACTAACAGAAATAGGGTCTTTTACTGTTTCAATTCCCAGCGGTCCTTTATCAATTTGATATGTTCCGATTAAATCTGAACTGGAACTCGCTTGTATGTAACCAATACTTCCATAAAAATTGATTAAAGGCAATTTTGTTGATACGATAGCAGCATAATTCCATGATTCCATTTCAGATTCTATATAACGATTAACTGCTGTGTTAGTGGCAAAGTTATTTTCTACCTTTAATTTGCCATCAAATTTAGTATATCCTACAAATCCTGCTATATGAAAAGGGAAAAGCTTGTCAAAAGGTAACCAGTTTGTTAACTCATTTTTAAGCCCAACACCATATAATTGAGCACTAACATCATCGGTTTGGACTTCTGGTAAGTATCTAGCGCTTATTTCAAAACCGGAGAATAGCCCTGCGCTTGCCTGAATCATAGCGCCCGGCACAGAATTTATCTTTTCATTAGCTAAACCTTGGGGTAAGTTAAAATTGACTTCATTTGTTATCCCGTTATCTTCATATACTGCCTTTACAGCTACCTCAGGATCGTTTGCACCTAGTACATTAGCTACCATTTGGCTGCCGATGTCTTTGTCTTGAAACTGTAATATATCATAATCTGCCTCATCTAATAAAAACTCTTGTTGGTCAGGACTAACTATTGAAATATTTGCCATTACAGATACTTCAAAACCTCCAAATGAATCAGCTTTTGCGGTATTAAACCAGCCGTTGCTTAAACCCATTGCTAGGGCATCTGTACCTGGAGACAAATAACTATCAGCAAAGGTATTGGCATCATCTAATCCAGCTGAAAGTAATCTGGTAATACCATTTTGACCAAATGACATTTGACTTGAAATCATTAAAAACGCTAAAAGAAAAACTTTTTTCATGATAGACATTTTATCAACTAATTGCTGTTTTAGGCGTCGATATTAGCGTAAACAGCGTTCTTCTCTATAAAATCTCTTCTTGGCGGAACTTCATCACCCATTAACATAGAAAAAATTCTATCGGCTTCGCTAGAGCTGTCTACGCCTACTCTTCTCAGTACTCTAAATTCAGGGTTCATGGTAGTGTCCCATAATTGTTCTGCATTCATCTCACCCAAACCCTTGTAACGCTGAATACTTATATTACTTTTATATTCTGCGGCTATTTCATCACGCTCTTTCTCGCTCCAGGCATATCGTTTTTTATTGCCTTTTCTTATCAAATACAGCGGAGGTGTGGCAATATAAATATTGCCGGCTTCTATGAGTTCATTCATATATCTAAAGAAGAAAGTAAGCACTAAAGTGGCAATATGGCTACCGTCTACATCAGCATCACACATGATAATGATTTTGTGGTAACGTAGTTTTTCTATATTGAGCGCTTTTGAATCTTCTTCAGTCCCTACGGTAACTCCTAAAGCTGTGTAGATATTTCTAATTTCTTCGTTTTCAAAAACCCTGTGCTGCATAGCTTTTTCTACATTCAGAATTTTACCACGTAATGGCAATATGGCCTGAAAATTGCGGTCACGGCCTTGCTTAGCAGTTCCGCCGGCAGAATCACCCTCTACCAGAAATACTTCACTCAAGGTTGGATCTTCTTCAGAACAATCGGACAGCTTACCCGGTAATCCGGCACCACCCATCGGTGATTTACGCTGTACCATTTCACGGGCTTTTTTAGCGGCATGTCTTGCCTGAGCAGCTAGAATAACTTTTTGAACAATAGTCTTAGCATCATTAGGATTTTCTTCAAGATAAATTTCAAGAATATCTGAAACAGATTGCGATACCGCTGAGGTCACTTCACGGTTGCCTAATTTGGTTTTGGTTTGACCTTCAAACTGAGGATCTGCTACTTTTACTGATACAATAGCCGTGAGACCTTCTCTAAAGTCATCACCTGTAATTTCAAACTTTAATTTATCTAACATGCCGGAGTTATCGGCGTATTTTTTTAAGGTATTTGTAAGTCCACGTCTAAAACCGGCAAGGTGTGTTCCACCTTCATGAGTATTGATATTATTGACGTAAGAATGTAAATTTTCACCATAAGAATTATTGTAGATCATGGCGATTTCAACTGGAATTTCATTTTTTTCGCCTTCCATAGCAATCACCTGAGTGATTAAAGGGTCGCGGTTATCATCTAAAAATCTTACAAACTCTACCAGGCCTTCTTCAGAGTAAAATTCTTCTCTCGGACATTCGCCATTTTTATCTTTTGTACGGCAATCTTCTAGGCTTATTTTGATGCCTTTGTTTAGGAAAGCTAACTCCCGCAACCTATTAGCCAGCGTATCATAGTTGTAATCTACACTTTCTTTAAATATATCGGTATCAGGCTTAAACCTAATCATGGTTCCTTCTAAAGCCGTATCGCCGGTTTCTTTTACAGGATATAATGATTTTCCTTTTTCATATTCCTGTTCCCATATTTTACCGTTTTTATACACATAAGCATGTAAATGGCTAGATAGTGCATTTACAACTGAAACGCCTACACCGTGTAATCCACCGGAAACTTTATAGGAATCTTTATCAAACTTACCGCCGGCACCTATTTTTGTCATGACGACCTCTAAGGCTGAAACACCTTCCTTTTTATGTAAATCTATAGGAATACCTCTACCATTATCCTGTACCGTTACAGAGCCATCTTCGTTAATGATCACATCTATCTTATCACAATGGCCGGCCATGGCTTCATCAATAGAATTATCAACTACTTCATAAACCAAATGGTGTAAACCTCGCATTCCTACATCACCTATATACATAGATGGTCTCATTCTAACGTGTTCTATGCCTTCTAAGGCCTGTATGCTATCTGCTGAATAATTATGAGGTTTTTTATCTTCTGCCATAAATTGTCGTTTAAGCTACAAATATAACGATTCTTGCTGCAATAAATTACCTTTTGATTTCTTCTGATAATCGAGTTGTTAACAGGATGTTATAATTGACAGGCTCATTATTTAACAAATACTTAGATGTTATATTTCAGAATGATTTTAAATTTACAATAAAAAATTATGAACAAATTAGGTTTATTACTTTTAATACTTATAACCACTTCCCTATCAACTAAAGCACAAGACTTTAATGATTTAGATAAAAGCCCGATGGACGCTATTATCGTTAGGGCAGATGATAATGCGCCATTGGTTAGAATAATTTATTCCAGACCTAAGAAAAGAGGTAGAGAAATTTTTGGTGAATTAGTGCCCTATAATAAAGTATGGCGTACCGGCGCTAATGAGTCTTCTGAAATTACATTTTATCAACCTATGTTTTTAGGTGATCAGCATATTGACAAAGGAACTTACACGTTGTATACCATTCCTCACAAAAATAATTGGACGATTATCATTAACGAAGCCGTTAATACATGGGGCGCTTACAATTATGATCCCGCATTAGATGTGGCACGTCATAAAGTAGAGGCAAAATCTACACCGGCTACGGTAGAAAATTTCTCAATGGCTTTTAGACAGGCTGATAATGGCGTAGACTTGGTTGTAGGATGGGATCAAACTTTCGTTGAAGTACCATTTAAACTAAGTAATGATAATTAATTGAGCGTCGCTAAGATATCATCAATGTCTTTTTCAGTCGTATCAGGATTGATAAAACAAAACCTGGAAATGGTTTTTAACTCACCATCAAATTTCCATTTGGTAGGCGTTACCAGCGCAAAACCGGACTGATGATTGTCGTAGGTCCAGTTGATATAATCTTGAGGAGCCCAATCTTTTCGTTCAAAAAGCACACAAGATAAACCCGGTTCTCTAACCAGATTTAATTTAGGATGAGCTTTGATTTTTTCAGCGGCCCGATTAGCGAGATAAATCCCTTGCTCGATGGCTTCAGCATATTTTTTAGTGCCGTGTGTAGCTATAGAATACCAGAGCGGTAAACCGCGCAATCTTCTGGTTAACTGAATTTGATAATCAGCGGGATTAAAACCTTGAGCACCTTCATCTTTAAATATATCCAGATAAGCGCCTTTCTGAGAATGGGCATTTGCTGCCAGTTCCATATTTCTATAAATAACCGCGCCACAGTCGTAAGGTGAGAACATCCATTTGTGCGGATCAATCGTAATACTGTCAGCACGATTTATGCCTTTAAAAAGATGTCTTACGCTGGGTGCTGCTAAGGCTGCGCCACCATAAGCAGCATCAACATGAAGCCACAGTTTTTCTTTTTCGCACACCTGAGCAATACCATCTAAATCATCAACAATTCCGGCATTTGTCGTGCCGCCGGTACCTACAACCGCAAAAAGCCGTTTTCTATCGATTTCACTCAGCTCATCAATTTTTTTCTGTAGGCATCTTCCGGTCATTTTTTCCTCATCATCATCGGCTACAAGAATCATATCCGCATCTATCACCTGCGCCATAGATTTAATCGATGAATGAGCGCCTTCAGATGTGATGATCAAGGCTTTTAAGGCCTTGTTTTCGTCATCTAAGCTTCGCCAGTATTCCCTTGCAGCTATCATAGCCGATAAATTAGCCGCCGTGCCACCGCTGGTAAAAACACCAAATGCGCCTTCCGGTAAATCGGTTAATTTAACTAACCATTCCATAGCCCGGTTTTCACAATAAATGCCACCGGCACCTGTCATCCAGTAAGCGCCATGAATGCTTGATGCTGAGGTGATCAAATCAAATAAGGTGGCAGCTCTCGTCGGTGCTGCCGGAACAAAAGCTAAATGTCTGGGATGATCAACCGGAACCGCTGCTTTTACCAAAATGTCTCTAAATAGCTGAAATGCTTTTTCTCCGCCTATTCCCTTATCGGTTATCGTATCTCCTACAAGCGCTTTTAATTCTTCTTCCTTCTTAGGCTTACCTAATTCAGGTGAAGTATCTGAAATCCTGTTAATTGCATATTTCATGACATCTAAGGTCATTTCTACCAGTTCTATGTCCAGCGCGTGCATGCTTTTTTTCATGTATTAATTTTTAAGATTGGTTAAATTTCATCCTGAAATTCTATCAGATAAAAATCATTTTCAAAAGCATCAAATTGATTTTTGAGCTGATTGATAAAATCATCGCCCTGATATTGGTAAAATTGTAAAAAATTGAGTTGTCTTTCCTGTAAATTTCCCTGCGGATAAAATTCGTTTTTTAGTTGATGCGCTCTGCTCAGAAAATTCTTACGCTTTCTTTTCTCCGCTTTTAGCAGTCTTTTTTCTAAGTGTTTAAGTCCGTTGATTTGCTTTTTTTCCTGAGCAGCAACTGCACCTTCAAATGAGGCGTCTGTTTTCTTAGCCAGCTGATAAAGCGATTTAAACTGCTGTTTTAAATGTTTAATCTGCGGCTCAAAATCTATTTGGATATCAGAAAACCGGCGCGTTACCATCTCATCTATCCTTGATTTATTTTGAAGTAAATCTTCTAAAACTAAACTGAGTTTTTTTGCTTTTTCAGCTTGCTTAGTATCATAAATCAAGCCGCCATTTCTTAAAAATATAAGTGGGAAAGGGGTATTTTCTTCTTCAAAATAGGCTTTTAACTGAAGCCAGTAAGCCACTTCTGCACCTCCACCTATATAAGCTAAGTTGGGTAAAATTTGTTCCTGATAAAGCGGTCGCATCAAAACATTTGGCGAAAATTTTCCCGGATGCTCATCTACTTCACGTAATACATCTTCTTGGCTAAACTGCTTCTCGTTATCTTCAGTTGCTAATCCGTTCTTGGTTTTAATCAACCTTTTACGCTGCTCATCAGCCAGATAAAACAGGTTGATAGCTCTGGGATTTACCTGTGTTTTATAATCTAACTGCATCAAACGGGCTGATGTCTCTGTAACTTTTGCTTCTAGATGCTGTTCAGTCAGCTCATTTTTTATAGCTCGGGTAAACAGTGTTTTTAGCTCAGCTGCGTCAGCATCTAAGACCACAAGGCCATAATCCTGAAATATATAATCAACCAGTTTTAAAAAGGCCTGCGCATAGGTCTTACTATCTTTAAAATCAGCTTTTAGAAAATCTATTAACCTTTGAGCAACATCAGAACTATTCAAATCAGCTGCTAATTGATCAATAGCATCGCTCAAGCCATCTAAAGATAATTTACCCACGGCATCGCCGGATTTGTGATTCCATTTTAGGGTTTTACCGTTGAGGTAAGTCGATTGAATTTCATCAAAATCATGATCTTCAGAGGCCATCCAGTAAACGGGCACAAAATGATAGTGAGGATATTTTTTTTGAAGCTGTTCAGCCATATTTAGACAGGTGATGATTTTGTAAATAAAATACAAAGGTCCGGTAAACAAATTAAGCTGATGGCCGGTCGTCACCGTAAATGTATTGTCCTGTTTGAGCCGTTTGATGTTATGTTTAACCGCATCAACCGTATTAACTTGCTCATATTGCTTTTTGAGATGATCATATAACACCTGACGCTGCTCGCCGGTAAAATGATTTTGTTTGAGCTGAATTTGCTTGTCAAAAGCATCAATTTGTGGTTGATTAGTATAAAATTCGCTTAAAGCTGACTTTCCATGAAGGTAATCTAAGGTCAATTTACCTGTATAGTTGAAATTTGTGATATCAACTTTTTTCATCGACGCCCATATTTACAACAACAATTCATATTTTATTTTTTAGGGATGCCGTACAAATCAAAGTCAGTAGCTTCAGTGATTTCTATATCGCAAAAATCACCTATTTTAACGTAATGTTCCTGAGCGTTGACTAATACTTCATTATCAACGTCAGGTGAATCTATCTCAGTTCTACCTACAAAATAATTGCCTCTTTTACGATCAAAAATACATTTAAAAGTTTGGCCGACTTTCTGCTGATTGATTTCCCATGATATTTGACCCTGGATATCCATAATTTCATTAGCGCGCTGCATTTTTACTTCATCTGGCACATTGTCTTCCAGTTGATAAGCATGTGTGTTTTCCTCATGCGAATAGGTAAAACAGCCCAAACGCTCAAAACGCATTTCTTTCACCCAATCTTTAAGCTCTTCAAAATCTTCTTCAGTTTCGCCCGGATAACCCACGATTAATGTGGTTCTAATCGCCATGCCGGGCACTTTTTCTCTAAATTTATACAGTAAATCTGTCGTTTTTTTATGCGTTGTACCGCGACGCATAGATTTTAACAAATGATCAGAAATATGTTGTAAGGGAATATCAATATAGTTGCAGATTTTAGGCTCCTCGCGGATGACATCTAAAACATCTACAGGAAAACCGGTAGGGAAGGCGTAATGTATCCTAATCCATTCTATACCTTCCACCTTTGCCAATGCTTTGAGCAATTCGGCCAGGTTGCGTTTTTTGTATAAATCTAAACCATAATAGGTGGAATCTTGCGCAATGAGCACCAATTCTTTAACGCCCTTAGCCGCTAATTTTTTAGATTCATCAACCAGCTCTTCAATAGGTTTAGACCTATGACCACCACGCATGAGCGGTATGGCGCAAAAAGAACACGGCCGGTCACAACCTTCTGATATTTTTAAAAAAGCATAGTTTTTAGGCGTTGTGGTCTGCCTTTCACCTATAAGCTCGTGCTTGTAATCAGCACCTAAAGATTTAAGTAAAGCCGGTAAATCTGTGGTGCCAAAGTACTGATCAACTTCCGGAATTTCCTTTTCTAAATCAGGCTTGTAGCGTTCAGATAAACAGCCGGTTACAAAAACTTCATCAACTTCGCCGGTTTTTTTCTTCTCTACATAATCTAAAATGGTGTTGACTGATTCTTCCTTGGCATTGTCTATAAAGCCACAGGTGTTAATCACAACGACATCACCTTCCTCTTCATGGACGACTTCTTTCTGATTGGCTTTAAGCTGACCCATGAGCACTTCAGAGTCGTAGATATTTTTACTACAACCTAAAGTAACCACATTGATTTTTTTCTTTTCTATTGATTTTGTCCGCATGTATCTATTTCGCTGTGCAAAGATACAAATGTTTTAGGCTTAGTAGAATGGTTTGTGAATTATGGATTAT
>JAVLBJ010000096.1:0-5400 GCA_031581455.1 Psychroflexus sp.
CATCCAGTTGAGATTCTAATATATAGGTAAAATAGAAAATAGTGGAGAATATGGGATTCGAACCCATGACCTCTACGCTGCCAGCGTAGCGCTCTAGCCAACTGAGCTAATTCCCCATTAGCTTTGCAAAAATAAACTAATTTATATAACGGACAATTGGTATTCAAATAAAAAACCGCCACATCTATGAGTGACGGTTTGTATGATATCAATAACCGGTATTTAAAATTTAATACCTGTAATATTCAGGCTTGTAAGGTCCCTTTTGCGCAACGCCAATATAATCTGCCTGGTCTTTTTCCAGGTCGGTTAGTTCAGCGCCTATACGCTCTAAATGTAAGGCTGCTACTTTTTCATCTAAGTGTTTAGGTAGCATGTAGACCTTGTTCTCATACTTGTCTCTGTTGTTCCAAAGTTCCATTTGCGCCAAGGTTTGGTTCGTAAATGAGTTGCTCATTACAAAACTTGGGTGACCGGTAGCACAACCTAAGTTCACTAGTCTTCCTTCAGCTAATAGGATGATATCCTTGCCGTCAACCGTATATTTATCAACTTGTGGCTTGATTTCTACTTTTGTATCGCCGTAATTTTCATTTAACCAGCCTACCTGAATCTCGTTATCAAAATGACCGATATTACAAACGATGGTCTTGTCTTTCATCGCCTTGAAATGTTCATCTCTTACAATGTCCTTATTTCCGGTCGTGGTAATAACAATATCAGATGTTTTGACTACGCTTTCTAATTTCTTAACTTCAAATCCGTCCATAGCAGCTTGTAGTGCACAAATAGGATCGATCTCCGTGATGGTCACGATGGCACCTGCACCTCTAAAAGAAGCAGCCGTTCCTTTTCCTACATCACCGTATCCGCAGACGGTAACTCGCTTTCCGGCAAGCATTACATCGGTAGCTCTTCTAATGGCATCTACGGCACTTTCGCGACAGCCGTATTTGTTATCAAATTTAGATTTGGTCACACTATCATTAACATTGATCGCCGGCATAGGTAAAGTGCCATTGTTCATTCTCTCATAAAGTCGGTGTACGCCAGTTGTGGTTTCTTCTGATAATCCGTTTATACCTTCAGCTAATTCAGGATATTTATCAAATACCATATTGGTCAGGTCACCGCCATCATCTAAAATCATGTTCAGCGGCTTTTGCTCTTCCCCAAAGAAAAGGGTTTGCTCAATACACCAATCAAATTCTTCTTCAGTCATACCTTTCCAGGCATAAACAGAAACGCCTTTATCGGCCACGGCAGCGGCAGCATGGTCTTGTGTAGAAAATATATTACAAGAACTCCAGGTGACCTCTGCCCCTAATTGCACTAAAGTTTCAATTAAAACGGCTGTTTGGATAGTCATGTGCAAGCAACCGGCTATGCGAGCTCCTTTTAAAGGTTTTTCCTTACCATATTCTTCACGTAGGGCGATTAAACCGGGCATTTCTGCTTCAGCCAATTCGATTTCCCGATGACCCCATTGCGCCAACGAAATATCTTTTACTTTAAAAGGCGTGTATGATCTTGTTTTTGTACTCATAATAATATATTTGTTTAATTTGCAAATTTACTATTATCTAAGTTTCTTCATGCCTATTTATAAAACAATTACCATTAGTACAAATACAAAACTTGCCATTTGGCACATAGAGGAAGCACTAGATGACTTAGCTCAGAACGTTACCTTATCAACCTATTGCCAGCAAAAGTATGAGGCTATGGGTTCGCTTATCCATAGAAAGGGTTTTTTAAGTATACGTCATCTTTTAGCTTACTTTGGTTATTCAGATCAAGATTTGGAATATGATGAAAAAGGGAAACCCCACTTAAAGGATGGAAACTTTATATCTATATCGCATTCGTTTCAATACACCGGATTGATCATCAGCGATAAACCAGTAGGTATTGATATTGAAAAACAGCGGAGCAAAATAAAAAATATTGCTGCTAAATTTACACCGTTTAAAAAATATAGCCATATTCGTGATGATGATGAGTTGATGAGAAAATTGACCATCGTTTGGTGTGCTAAAGAATCAACTTACAAACTATATGGAAAAAAGGGCTTGTTTTTCCTGCGTGATATGGATGTTGACGACTTTGAAATTAAAGATGGAGCGACAACCGTTAACGTACTCAATCAAAAAGATCAACCGCAATATCAGATTAAATTTTTAGAATTTGATGGATTTACCTGTGCCTATACTTATTAATATTAACCCGTCTAATATTGAAAAAGTAATCAATACGGCTATTTCTGCTGATTATTTAGGCAAGCAGCTTATTTACCTGGAAGCCGGAAGTGGTGCCAAAACATCGGTCAAATCTGGGATCATTCAAGAAGTTGCGAAAAACGTAGATTTACCGATCATCGTAGGCGGTGGATTAAAATCAAAGTCACAAATTGAAGAATCCTATCAGGCCGGCGCAGACGTCTTTGTGGAAGACACAGCATTTGAAAATAAAAATCTAGAACTATGAACTTAAAAATATCAGTCGAACTCACTTTTAGTCCATTGATGGACGATTTTGAGGAGCCGATCGAAAAATTCATTAAAAAACTTAGGAATGGTGGTCTAACCGTAAAAGAAAACCCGCTGAGTACGCAAGTATATGGCGATTATGATCTGGTGATGGACTTGATCAACACAGAAATGAAATCCGCTTTAAGCGAAGTGGATAGCGGCTTGATGTACATGAAAATAGTAAAAACCGACAGAAGCGACTATGAGCCAGATTTTTGATTGGTTGTTCCAGCAATACGAGGATACTTCTACGCTATTTATCACGCTGGAGCTCATCGGGGTTTTCTTTGGTTTTTTGAGCGTTTGGTTCTCTAAGCAAGATAATATCCTGGTCTTCCCCACAGGCATCATCAGCACCGCGATATTTGTTTATATATTGTTAGTTAACGATTTGCTGGGCGATATGATGATCAATGCCTACTATTTTGCCATGAGCGTTTACGGCTGGTTTATCTGGACCAGGAAAGTAGATGACAACCATTTTATCCCGATTACGGTCATGACTAAAAAAGAGATAAAAAGAGCCGTTCTCCTATTCTTTGCTTCTATGATCTTCGTTGTCGCCGTTTATCAATTTTCCAGCAAATGGGGCGAATGGTACGTTTATATCGATGTATTGACCACCGGCATCTTTTTCGTTGGCATGTGGCTGATGGCCAAAAAGAAAGTTGAGAACTGGATATTCTGGATCATAGGTGATATCATATCCGTCCCGCTCTACATTTTTAAAGGATTGCTCTTTACTTCGTTCCAATATCTTATCTTCACACTTATCGCATATTACGGTTATCAAGCATGGAAAAAACAGATAGACCTTCCCAAAAGCAGCCTTTTAAAGTAGTCGCCTTTGGTCCAGAATCCACCGGAAAGACCACATTGGTAAGATCATTGGCCGATCACTTTTCTGCGGAATGGATACCGGAATTCGCCAGAAGGTATCTGGAGGAAAAAGAAGAACTTCCTGATGAGATTTGCCTTCCAGCCGATATCGATCCTATAGTAAAAGGACAATGTGCTTTAGAAGATAAGGTCGTACGCAGAGCTACTGATTTGATTTTTATGGATACGAATCCGCTACAGACCAAAGTTTATACTGATATCTATTTTGATCATTTTCACAGCGATGTATTAGACCGATCAATCAAAGAGCGTCAGTATGATCTTTACCTACTGACGGATATCGATATTCCCTGGGAAAATGATCCGCTAAGAGATCAACCGGAGAACCGAAAGGAAATCTTTTCTATATTTGAAAATGCATTGCTGAAAAGACAACTTCCTTATGTAATAATAAGTGGAAGTCATCAGCAGCGCATCGATCGATCGATAAAAGCCATAAAACAAAACAGGTATGAGTAATTCACCGGAATTTACAGCTAAAGAAAAAGAACAAATTGCAGATCATGGTTTAAACGAAGATCAGGTGAAAGCCCAGATCAAAACCTTTAAGGACGGTATTGAAAATTTAAAAGTAGAAAAAGCAGCGACGCCAGAGGATGGCATTGTTCAATTAGATGATGTTGAAAGATCGGTATTGCATGACGGCTATATTATACAAGACGATGTTGAAGTAGCTAAGTTCATCCCAGCCAGTGGTGCGGCCTCGCGTATGTTTAAAGCGTTACATCAACTCAAGGCTGAGCTGGATGAAAGCAACAAAAGCCTGAGCCAACTTTTAAAAGCAGAAGATCATAAAGCCTTAAAACCTTTTTTTGATAGGTTTGAAGAATACGCCTTTGCGGAGCAGGCATTAAGCATGGCTAAAAAGGAACATCCTGACCTTGAAAAACTATCTAAGGATGAAAAGCATAAGATCTTATTGGATACGGTTTTAGACGAGGATAAATTAGGCCTGGCCGAGCTACCAAAAGGATTGATCCCATTTCATCGCTATGCTGATGAAACCTTGACAACTTTTGAGGAACATTTCCATGAAGCTTCTTATTATGCCAGTTATCAAAATAAAGCCCATTTGCACTTTACCGTCACTGATGATCATTTATCACGTTTTAAACAAGTGGAAGATGCCTGCTTACCAGCACTTAAACAAGAAACGGATCTGGATTACTTTGTTCATTACACCTTTCAGGAAAGATCTACGGATACCATCGCGGTAAACCCTGATAATTCTATTTTTAAACTAGAAAATGGTGAACTGCTTTTCAGACCTGCAGGACATGGCGCATTGATCAAAAACCTCAATAAAATAGATGCCGATTTGATATTCATCAAGAACATTGATAATGTTCAGCGCAAAGAAACCGCTAAGGACAATGCCAGCTATAAAAGAGCATTGGCCGGTAAATTGTTAGAAGTCCAGAGAGAAGCCCATCATTACCTAAATGGCATAGTGGCTGGTCTTTATATCGAAATTGAAGAAGAGATCAAAACATTCATCAGGGAAACTTTACTTATTAAAGGGGAAGTGAAGGATAAAGCAACCGCTTATGAATTGCTCAATAGGCCGATTCGTATCTGTGGCATGGTGAAGAATGAAGGCGCGCCCGGCGGCGGTCCATTTTGGGTGAAGTTGGATAACGGTTTTACCACCTTACAGATCGTGGAAACCTCGCAAATGGACCTATCTGATGAAGGTCAAAGATCCATCTTAGAGCATTCAACGCATTTTAATCCGGTGGATATCGTTTGCGGGGTTAAGGATTTTGAAGGTAGAAAGTTTGACCTTGAGAAGTATGTGAACCCCAAACGAGGTATCATCACGGAAAAATCCGCTGAGGGCAAACCGCTCAAAGCCTTAGAGCTACCCGGACTATGGAACGGCGCGATGGAACATTGGAATACGATATTCGTGGAAGTGCCACTCCAAACCTTTTCACCGGTCAAGACCGTACTCGACCTGCTGAATGAG
>JAVLBJ010000097.1:0-5380 GCA_031581455.1 Psychroflexus sp.
TTAAAAATTATACCCGATGTTCACCACGCCATAATTGGTCATTTTGAATTCATCCGCCTCATCATAGCCGGCCGTAAACGCGTCCAGGCCAAAGTTCAGCAACACATCCAATGAGCTGTACCTATCCACCGTTGACGTATCGATCCTAAAACCAAATCCAGCACGTGTTTCAAAATTGAACCCCTCAAAATAGGCCGTATCGTCCTGACCTTGCGTATAGTTCTCTATACTTCTAACGGCATGGAACTTAGGGACAACCCCTAATAACACCAGCGACTGTATCTTATTGCCGAT
Organism: Psychroflexus sp.; assembly: GCA_031581455.1. Taxonomy (GTDB): domain Bacteria; phylum Bacteroidota; class Bacteroidia; order Flavobacteriales; family Flavobacteriaceae; genus Psychroflexus. The sequence goes on from JAVLBJ010000097.1 coordinate 295, forward strand.
ATGACCTATCGTAAGCTCAGAATAGATCGGAATTCCGATGAACGTATTGGTCTCGGAGAATTCCTGGTCCTGAATGTCATAACCGCCGTCAAAGAACTGAAAGGACAGGCCGCTCCGCAAATAGAACTTATCCGATACAGCAAATGTTCTGACCAAAGAGCCACCGCTGATGAACGGATTATATTTGGTCTGACCGCCGATCTCCACTGCCGATGCCCCGATGTACACATAACTTTGCCATTGGCCTTGATTCTTATCAAAAGCTTGAGCGATTTTTAGCATATCGGCGGATTGCGCATTTGCATTTATACCGATAAAAATAAATACGAGAAGAAAAGCAAGATTTGTTTTCATACGATGAACTTGAGGTAAATACATATTTTTTATGTTTTTAAGAAATTCGTTATTATGAACTTTTACTGTACAAAATTAAACTCAATAAATTACTGATCGCGATTTCAAGACCAGGTTTTAATAAGAAATATTGAAAAGTTGATGTCTGGAATATGGTAAATGGTCATAAAATATTTTAACTAAAAGGGTCAACGTTATTTAGGGAAGGTCAAAGGTCACATATCTAAAATCTATAGTCTCACATCTAATATCTTATTGAACACGACCAATTTCTAATATTTACCCTATTTTTGAACAAAAAATTTGAACTACGTATCCGTTGAGCAAGTTGGTAAATCCTTTGGCAACCTCGAGCTTTTTAACAATATTTCCTTTGGCATTAATGAAGGTCAAAAAATAGGATTAATCGCCAAGAATGGCAGTGGTAAGACCACGCTGATGAACATGCTGATGGGCATAGAACCGAGCGACGAAGGGCGCATCGTTTTTAAAAATGGACTCAATACGGCATTCTTACCGCAGCGACCTAATTTAGATGATAACGCCACGGTAAAAGAGACCATCTTTGCGGATGATAATCCACAGCTAAAGGCCATTCGCGCTTATGAAGCCGCACTGGAAGACCCTAACGATGCCGATGCTTATCAGGCCGCCTTCGACCAGATGGAGGCCACGCAAGCATGGGATTTTGAAACTGATTATCAACAAATTTTAAGCAAACTGCAATTACATTTTCTCGATCAAAAAGTAAAACACCTTTCCGGCGGTCAACAAAAGCGGTTGGCCTTAGCGCAAGTCCTTTTAAAGAATCCGGATATGCTGATTGTCGATGAGCCAACGAATCACCTGGACCTGGACATGATAGAATGGCTGGAGGAATATTTCTCCAGAGCTAATCTTACCTTGTTCATGGTCACCCACGACCGCTATTTTCTGCAACGTATCTGCAATACCATTTTAGAGTTCGATCAGGCTGAGCTTTACACTTATCAGGGCAACTACCATTATTATTTACAGAAAAGACAGGAACGCTTAGAGATCGAGCAAAAGACAACCGAAAAAGCCCAGCAACTCTACAAAAAAGAGCTGAAATGGATGCGGAAACAACCCAAGGCCAGGACCACCAAGTCCAAATCGCGTATAGAGGATTTTCATCAGATCAAGGAACGCGCCTCTAAAAGGCGGGACGATCATGAAATAGAGCTTGCCATCAATATGCAGCGCTTAGGGAGCAAGGTCATCGAGTGTCATAATATCACGAAACAATATGATGAGCATGTACTTTTTAAGGATTTTGATTATAAGTTCCTAAAAGGAGAACGCGTAGGTGTTATCGGGAAGAACGGCACCGGAAAATCTACCCTGATCAAGGTAATCACTAAGGAAATAGAACCAACCCATGGCAAGGTCGTTCACGGGGAAACTTTGCAGATCGGGCATTATCGTCAGGATGGTATCGATATCAAGACCGGTCAAAAAGTGATCGAGGTTGTCCGTGAATTTGGAGATTATATTCCGCTGGAAAAAGGCCGCGAGCTATCCGCACAACAATTGTTAGAACGATTCCTTTTTAGCCGAAAACGCCAGTATGATTATGTAGAGAAATTAAGCGGCGGCGAACAAAAAAGGCTCTATCTCTGTACGGTGCTGATTCAAAACCCTAATTTTTTGATATTAGACGAACCAACGAACGATTTGGATATCATAACATTAAACGTATTGGAAAGCTTCCTCCTGGATTTTCCGGGTTGTGTATTGCTGGTATCTCACGACAGGTATTTCATGGATAAGATTGTAGACCATCTTTTTGTGTTAGACGAGAAGAAAATTAAAGATTATCCTGGAAATTATAATGATTATCTGGAATATAAAGAAGGACTCAAGCAACAAAAAAATGCCGATAAAAAGTCAGATAAAAGCTCTAAGGAAAAGGTTCAATCACTTGGTAATCAAGGTTCAGGTTTAAGTTATGCAAAGAAACAGGAAATGAGGCAATTAGAAAAAAAGATTGATAAGCTGGAAAAGGAGAAATCGAAAATTGAAGCTGATTTTATTAAAGATTTAAATTCTGATGAAATTGAAGAGAGATCTGTAAAGTTAGGTGAAATAAAGCATGAGCTGGAACATAAAACCGAAGCCTGGATGGAACTGGCAGAAAAAGCAGAAGGCTGATTTTTTAAAATAATTGCTATAATTTAAGATTTTCTAAAATAAAAGTACCATATTTTACTATCAGTTAGTCTCTGTTATTATATTTAACTATGAGTAATTTTCATGCAACTAAAAAATATTTAAAATTTTTAATTCAATCTAAAACCCAATACGGCATTCATTCAGAATTCGTTTATGATCTGGTCATACACGCTTTATATAAGAAAAAAAACCCAACGCTTTTTAAACAATGGCAACAAGCACGAAAGGAATTGCTCAAGGACCATAGGAGGATAGAAATTTCGGATAAAAGTGCCGGCTCTCAAGCCTTCTCTGATGATAAAAGAAAAATATCCGCAGTGGAGAAAAATGCAGGCATATCTACTAAAAAAGCGCGGATCCTACAGAACATTGTACTACACAGAAACCCGGAAAGCATATTAGAGTTGGGTACTTCGCTGGGACTGGGGAGTCTGGCGCTGAGCCTGCCTAAAAAAGGACAATTGACTACCGTGGAAGCTTGCTCGAATTCCCTTAAGGTCGCCAAAAATCTTTTTGAGCAGTACCAGATTGGCTCGTTTGTGAGTACTCAGAATCTTGATTTTGATACGTATTTAGATCAACTGGAAAAGAATGTGCTATTTGATCTTGTCATCATCGATGGTAATCATACTTACGAAGCTACATGGCGATATTTTAATAAGATATCAAAACATATCCATACTCAAAGTCTTATCATTTTAGATGATCTTTACTGGTCTAAAGAGATGACGAATGCCTGGGAAGACATTTGCAAAAGTGCTCAAGTAAGTATTAGTATAGATAGTTTTGATTTAGGATTTTTATTTTTTAGAGAAGGCATAGAGAAACAACATTTTAGAATACGTGTATAGAAATTATTATTTTTGAATTATGCTTGAGCAATATTCACCTTTAACACAACTCATAGGCTTAGTCGTATTGATTTTAGCCCTGTTTCTTCTGGTTTTAAAAAACAACAAACGTAATAGAGATAAGCGGTTTGACAGGGAAAAACGAGATTTTAGAAACAACTATTACCGAAAGAAAAAGGAAAAAAAAGAGGATTAAGATCTAGCTTTCTAGATGCGTAGGGAAAAAGCTATATTTGCCAAAATTAGAAAAATATTGGCATGAATATACGAGCGATTCTCAACACACAACCTATCCAACAAGAGATAAAGGTAAAAGCCTGGGTGAAAGCGTTTAGAAGCAACCGATTTATCGCTCTAAACGATGGGTCTACATTAAGCAATTTGCAATGTGTGATTGATTTTGATCAATTTGAAGAAGCATTAATCAATCAAATCAGTATTGGCGCAGCTATAGAAGTAAGTGGCACTTTAGAAGAAAGTCAGGGTAAAGGTCAGGCTGTAGAGATACAGGTTAGCGACCTAAAAATCAACGCTACTGCAAATCCGGATGAGGTAAGAAAAACTATATTATCACCTAAAAAGCACAGCTTAGAAAAATTACGCGAACAAGCTCACCTCAGGGTGAGGACGAACACCATGAGCGCCGTAATGCGTCTGCGGTCTAAATTATCATTTGCCGTACATCAATATTTCAATGAGAATGATTTTTATTACATGCATACGCCCATCATCACACAATCTGATGCGGAAGGTGCCGGTGAATCCTTTAAAGTAACGAACTTTGATCTGGGGGATATTCCCAAGACAAACGGCGAAGTTGATTTTGAGCAGGATTTCTTTGGTAAGCCTACGAACCTGACCGTTAGCGGCCAACTGCAAGCGGAAACCTACGCCATGGGATTGAGCAATGTCTATACTTTTGGACCGACCTTCAGGGCGGAAAACTCCAACACTTCACGCCATCTGGCGGAGTTCTGGATGATAGAACCGGAAATGGCCTTTTGCGATCTGGACCGGAACATGGACATCGCCCAGGATTTTATCCAGTATGTTATCCGTTATGTTTATGAAAACTGTAAGGAAGACCTGGAGTTCCTGGATGAGCGCTTACAAAAAGAAGAAGCCGCATTGCCTAAACAGCAACGCTCTGATATGAGCTTGATGGAGAAGATGCGTTTCGTGATAGATAATCCCTTTAAGCGCGTGAGCTATACTGAGGCTATCGATATACTTAAGAATTCCAAGCCCAATAAAAAGAAGAAGTTCAAATATCTCATAGAGGATTGGGGCGCGGACTTGCAAAGCGAGCATGAACGCTATCTGGTAGAAAAGCACTTTAAATGTCCGGTGATATTATTTGATTATCCAGCCGATATTAAAGCTTTCTATATGCGGCTGAACGATGATGAAAAGACCGTAAGGGCGATGGACGTGCTTTTTCCGGGAATTGGCGAGATCGTAGGAGGTTCGCAGCGTGAAGAACGCCATGACGTGCTATTGGACAAGATGAAAAAGCTCAACATCCCGCAAGAAGATCTCTGGTGGTACTTAGAATTGCGAAAGTTCGGTTGCTGCGAGCATAGTGGTTTTGGGCTTGGTTTTGAAAGATTGGTGCAATTCGTTACCGGTATGGGCAATATCCGTGATGTCATCCCTTATCCGCGAACTCCGCAGAACGCGGAATTTTA
>JAVLBJ010000098.1:0-5362 GCA_031581455.1 Psychroflexus sp.
TTTAAGAAATATAATTCCAGAAATACTGCTTTTTCATCAATTGATGAAAGGCTTTTGCAATCATCTGATGCTTAGGTTTCTGCAAGTCTATATCTTGCTGTATGACCCAAAAAGCTGCATTTTTTGCATGTTTAAGAATGCCTTGATCAGCTTGAATATCAGCTATTTTTAAGTTGACTATTCCGCTTTGCTGGGTGCCCATCATATCGCCTGGACCTCGCAATTCCATATCTTTTTCGGCGATTTTAAAACCATCGTTAGTCGCTGTCATGGTTTTGATTCTGGCTTTAGCTTCATTTGATAATTTAAGGCTACTCATTAAAATACAATAACTTTTAGCGGCACCTCTTCCTACGCGACCGCGCAATTGATGAAGCTGAGCCAGACCAAATCGCTCGCTGGATTCTATGACCATTACACTGGCGTTAGGCACATTTACACCGACCTCAATAACGGTTGTAGCGACCATAATCTGCGTATTTCCTTTTACAAATCGCTGCATTTCATAAGCTTTATCATCTGGTTTCATCTTACCATGAACTATAGCTATTTGATAATCAGGTTTAGGAAACTCACGTTCAATACTTTCATAACCATCTATCAAATCTTTATAATCAAAATTATCAGATTCCTCAATTAAAGGATAAACAATATAAACCTGTCTTCCTTCAGCGATCTGCTGTTTAAGAAAATTAAAAACCTGAAGGCGTGATGAGTCATAACGGTGAATGGTTTTTACAGGTTTTCTTCCCGGCGGTAACTCATCTATCACTGATACAGATAAATCACCATAAACGCTCATAGCCAAGGTTCTGGGAATAGGAGTAGCCGTCATCACAAGGATATGGGGTGGCAGTTTGTTTTTACCCCATAATTTTGCTCTTTGGGCCACGCCAAAGCGATGCTGCTCGTCTATCACGACAAAGCCCAGATTTTTAAATTGAACAATATCTTCAAGCACAGCATGAGTGCCTATTAAAATATCAATTTCACCATTGAGTAATCTTTCGTGGATTTGTTTTCTGGCTGATTGCGGTGTTGATCCGGTTAATAGCTTGATATCTACATCAATTTTTTCACCCAAATCCATTAAAGTAGCAAAATGCTGTTGCGCTAAGATTTCAGTTGGCGCCATCAGACAGGATTGAAAAGCGTTATCTTTTGCCAGCAACATGGCTAAAAAAGCCACTATTGTTTTACCAGACCCCACATCGCCCTGCAGCAGTCTGTTCATTTGGGATTCGCTGTTTACATCTTTCCTGATTTCTTTAACCACCCGTTTTTGAGCATCTGTTAAATCAAAAGGCAGCACTTGTTTATAAAACCTATTAAAAAATTGGCCAACTTCACTAAATCTATAACCTTTAATACGCTTTTTATGAGCGTAATGTTTGTGCGCAAACTGTAACTGCATATAAAATAACTCCTCAAATTTGAGTCTTTGCTGAGCATATTTTAGTTTATCAAAAGAATAGGGGAAATGTATTTGATGGATGGCTTCTTTTTTACCCATCAAATTATAATGGTTGAGGATCTCATTGGATAAGTTTTCAATAAAAGCAGAGTTTGAAGTTTGTAATGCACTTTTCATCCAGCCGATCATTTTCCTGTTGGTAATCCCATGGCGTTTAAAAGCTTCAGTTGATGAATACACTGGATCAAGTGATTGTTTTTCAGAAGCCTTAAAATTTTTAGCTAATTTCATTTCCGGATGTGGCATGCTAGGCTTACCTTTATACCAGTTGATTTTACCAAACACTACATATTGCTGATGTAAGGCGATAGATTTTTGAAAATATTGATGACCTTTAAACCAGATTAACTCCATGCTTCCGGTTTCATCTGTCAATCTGGCGACTAATCGTTTACCTCGTTTTTGATCTATTAGTTTAATATCTGTTACTTTTCCCACTATCTGCGCATCAGAGGGTGCATTTGCTAAATCTTTGATTTTATAAAATTGGGTTTTATCAACGTATCTATATGGGAAAAAATGCAAAAGATCAATAGGTTGGTAAATACCAAATTCTTTTTGTAAACACTGCATTTGTTGAGAATTGATATTTCCCAGATCACTTAATGATGCTTTTTTCTGATCTTGCATAAAACGAAAATAGTAATTTTTTACAGTTTATCACTTAGTAGATATTATCTATAATTGGAGTTGATACATATATTAAGATCACCATTTCAAGCAATTAAAAATCATAAGTAGTGGAGGTGATTATCTTTTAATCAACTGAATTACTTGCTGTTGATTTTCAGTCTTTACTTTCATAAGATAGACACCTTTAGCTAAAAAACTAATAGAAAGATTATTCTGGTCTAATTGAGATGAGGTGTGCACTAAACGACCTTTAAGATCATAAATCTTCATTAGATTTACAGGTAAATCGGATTCCAAACGAATAAAGTCTTTTGCCGGATTAGGATAGATCTTGATTTTATCTTTTTGAATATCCCTATAACTTAAATTACAATTCACAGCATTGGCATCGTCTTGATTAAAATTGCCATCTTGTATCCACCAATTTTCCCATGACCCGCCATTACCGGTAGTCCAACTATCAATATCAAAATTATTAGAACCATTAGGCGTTCCCGGTACTTTATAGACTTTTATGGCTTTCTGGCTTCTGTTCCAGGTGATAGGTTCGCCGGTACTTAAATTTTCAGGTAGAAAATTTGTATTTTCACAGTTAACTTGCAGGAAGTAAGCAAAATCATCAAAATTTGGATACTCGCCATACACATTGGCTACACCATTCTGATCTACACATATTGCTGTAAATTCATCTGCTGCAATACCAAATGCATAATCGCCTATTTGCTGAGCTACTTTAGCTAAAAACACACTATGCCTGCCTTTTCTATCAGGGTTATCATAATGCGTATCTGTAATCGTGTTTTGCATAAATGGGATATCAAGAAAATCGTTATGACCTATTGAGATATTTGAATTAAAAGGCTGCATAAGTGCATCATCTGAAGTAACTGTGCCATTCTGGGCATCAAAATAATGATTAGATAAAACGGCCATCCCGGCGCTAGTTCCACCTATAGGTGCTTGCTTTTGATTGATATGATCATTGATGAGATCTTCTAATGCTGTATCTTTAAAAAAATCTACATAGTTCCACTGATCTCCGCCGGCTAACCAGATCATTTCTGCCTGACTTACTCGATTAAGCACATAGTCTGACGTGGCACCATTAATGTTATGTATGACTATGGTTTCTACGGAATTTACATTAACACCTAACTGGTTAAACATATAATCATTATACGCATCGCCGCCACTTGTTCTAAGTACCACAATATCACCACCATCAGCTTTATTGAGCAACCAGCTCATGGCATTATCATGTTCACTTGCTCCACCCATCAGGCAAAGTCCATAAGTAGGTGTTGTAGAGGCATTTGAAGCATCGCCTATCATATAACTATCATAAGCCTGAGCATTTAAGAGGTAACTGCTCATTAATATCAGACATTGTAAACAAAACTTCATCAGTTATGACTTTTGAGCAATTAAGGGCACAAACCTAAAGTTGCCATGTGTCTTTTTATCAAATCCAGTAGCAGATTTTCTTACAATAGAGGTCATGACCTGATTTTTTTCGCCAACAGGAATCACCATTTTACCGCCTATTTTCAATTGACCTAAAAGTGTTTTAGGTAATTGCGGTGCTCCGGCGGTAACTAATATTTTATCATAAGGCGCAAACTCTTTCCAGCCTTTGTACCCGTCACCATAAGACATTTGCTTAGGATAAAACCCTAATTTATCCAGAAGTAATCTGGTTTTTTTATAAAGTTTAATTTGTCTTTCAATGGTATAAACTTTAGCTTTTAGTAAACATAAAACGGCTGTTTGATAACCACTACCTGTCCCTATTTCTAAAACTTTTTCACCTGATGTAACATTAAGCAGTTCTGTTTGAAATGCCACTGTATAAGGTTGAGATATTGTTTGATCTGATTCTATTGGGAAAGCCTTATCCTGATAGGCATGATCTTCAAAACTGCTATCCATAAACAAATGTCTTGGGATTTGATTAATCGCATTGAGCACATTTTCATCTTGTATACCTTTTTCCCTTAACTTCTGAACTAACTGATAGCGTTTACCTTGTTGTTTAAAAGTATCAGTTTGTGTCATGACTACTTATTTAATGCAGGTTTTTGAGCTTTATTAGCAAGACGCCAGGCGGTATAAAATATTAATTTTGTTCTTTTTTCTAACAAATCATAATTGATCTTATCCGGTGTGTCTGTTGGTTGATGATAATCCTGATGCGTCCCGTTAAAATAAAAAATCACCGGGATATCATGTTTAGCGAAATTGTAATGATCGCTTCTGTAATAAAACCTGTTAGGATCAGTTTTTTTATTGTATTTGTAGTCTAATGCTAGCTTAACAGTTTTATTATTTGCTTTTTCTGATATTTGGTGGAGATCGTCACTCAACCGATCACTTCCAATTAAATAAATATATTCCGGATTGTCTTCATGTCTTTTGTCAACTCTGCCAATCATATCAATATTGAGATTTGAAACAGTTTGATCTAAAGGGAAGATAGGGTTTTTTGTATAGTAATCAGAGCCGATTAAGCCTTTTTCTTCAGCTGTAACATGGAGAAATAAAATTCCTCTTTTGGGTTGATATCCGGAATCTACAGCTTTCTTAAACGCTTCAGCTATCTCTAAAATCGCCATAGAACCTGAGCCATCATCATCTGCACCATTATATACTTCACCTTCTTTTGTACCCAAATGATCGTAATGAGCAGAAATGACAATAATTTCATCGGTTTTACCCGGTATAAAACCTAACACGTTTTCAGTTGGTGGATATTCATCATCATAAAACGACGTTGGGATTTCCTGAAAATAATCGTTTTTAGCAATAGGCGATTTTATGTTGTTTTCTACGTAAAAATCAGCGATGTATTCAGCTGCTTTTTTTTGTCCTTTTTCGCCGGTATTTCTTCCTTCAAACTCATCTGACGCAAATGTAAAAAGCATTTCTTTAAGTTCTTCTGCGGTAATGGAATTAGCATACTTCTCAGCTTTCTTAAACTGAGCTGTTAATACAGCTGGAATGAACAATAAACCAATGGTAATGATCTGAATTTTTCTCATATCTAGAATTTGATTTAAAAGTATTTATTCTAAAAAGAGTACACAAATATTTTTTGGCAAGTCAAAAACCTTATTATCTTTGCAACCGCTTAAGAAAAACATTATCTAAGATTTTAAGCTGATATATTGGAGAAGTGGCAGAGTGGTCGATTGCGGCGGTCTTGAAAACCGTTGTACCGAGAGGTACCGGGGGTTCGAATCCCTCCTTCTCCGCAAA
>JAVLBJ010000099.1:0-4922 GCA_031581455.1 Psychroflexus sp.
CCATCTGCAGAGTCCATAGCTATGGTTCTTACCATATTTTCACCAATATGAGACTGTACTTCTAATACAAGAATTGAATCATCTTTCTTTTTGATTTCTAAAGAATCATAAATTTGAGGAAGGTCTTCATTGTTATTAAATGAAACATCGATTACAGGACCGATGATTTGAGCAATTTTACCAGTTGTTTTCGCCATGAATACTAAATTTTACAACTTATTTTGAGGTGTAGTATATTTTTTTGCAAATATAGGTTTTTTTACTAATTTTCATTACCATTTGATGCATTATTCTACGGTAACTGATTTGGCTAAATTACGTGGCTGATCTACATTTTTACCCAGCATTACCGCTATATGATAAGACAGCAATTGTAGTGGTATAGTTGTTAGTAGTGGAGAAAATGCCTCATACGTTTCCGGCACTTCTATTGTGTGGTCTGCCATGTCTTTAACAATTTTATCTCCTTCTGTCACAATAGCGATTATTTTACCTTTTCTAGATTTTATTTCCTGTATGTTACTTACTACCTTATCGTAATGTCCTAATCGAGTGGCAATAACTATAACTGGCATTTCTTCATCTATAAGTGCAATAGGACCGTGTTTCATCTCTGCAGCAGGATAGCCTTCTGCATGGATATAGGATATTTCTTTAAGCTTTAAAGCACCTTCAAGAGCTACAGGAAAATTAAACCCTCTTCCTAAATACAAGCAATTTCTCGCATTTTTATAAACTTCTGCAACATTATATACTTGTTCGTCCTTAGATAGAGTGTCTTTTATTTTATCTGGTATAAGTTCAAGCTCTCGTAAGTGATGGAAATACTCAGTTTTAGATATAGCACCTCTTTCTTTACCTATACGAAGCGCCATAAGACTTAAAATGGTAATTTGAGTTGTAAATGCTTTTGTAGAGGCAACACCTATTTCAGGGCCGGCATGTGTGTAAGCACCGGCATCTGATGCTCTTGAAATGGATGAGCCTACAACGTTGCAAACACCAAATACAAAAGCGCCGTTCTCCTTAGCTATTTGTATGGCAGCCATGGTATCAGCTGTCTCTCCACTTTGAGAAATAGCAATTAAAACATCGCCTTCTCCTATGATAGGATTTCTATATCTAAATTCAGAGGCGTATTCTACTTCAACTGGGATTCGCGATATTTCTTCAAAGATATATTCAGCTACTAATCCGGCATGCCATGAAGTCCCACAGGCTACAATAACAATCCGCTTAGCGTTTTTAAATCTCTCTAAATTATCTTCTACACCGGCCATGTTTATAATGCCTTGGTCTGATAGCATTCTACCCCTGTAAGTATCTTCTATTGCTCGAGGCTGTTCGTAAATTTCTTTAAGCATAAAATGCTCATATCCACCTTTCTCAATCTCATCTAAGTTGTGTTGCAACGTATGGATATAAGGATCTACAAGCTGATCATCTTTGATATTTCTAACTTTTAAAGGCTTGTGGGTTCTTATTACAGCCATTTCGCCATCTTTTAAGTAGATGGCGTCTTTAGTAAACTCTATAAAAGGTGTTGCGTCTGATGCAATATAGTATTCATCATCTCCTATACCTATTGCAAGTGGACTTCCCAGCCTAGCCACCACAATTTCATCTGGCTTTTTTCTATTCATAACCGCAATGGCGTAAGCCCCAACAGTTTGATTTAAAGCTATTTGAACAGCCTTGCCTAACTTAACGTTTTCATTAATCATCACGTCTTCTATCAGATTAACAAGTACTTCTGTGTCTGTTTCTGATGAAAACGAATAGCCTCTTTTGATTAATTCTTTTTTCAATGGATCATAATTTTCTATGATTCCATTATGAATGATAACTAAATCACCTGAATTAGAGCAATGGGGGTGGGAATTAACATCGCTAGGTTCACCATGTGTTGCCCATCTAGTATGGCCTATGCCTATCGTAGATGTTTTATCTAAATTTTTACATTTTTCATTTAGTTGATCAACTTTACCTTTTGTTTTACATAGTTGAAATTTTTCATGATCAGCTAATGCAACTCCTGCACTGTCGTAGCCTCTGTATTCTAGTCTTTTAAGTCCTTTTATCAATACAGGATAAGCCTCTTTTGACCCAATATACCCTACAATTCCACACATAATAGATTAGTTATTTGCTGTTGTTTGAATGGTTAGTTTTAGTCTTTTGATCTCATTAGCAGACTCTGTACCGTGCAACACCACGCCTCTTGGTGAGGTTAAAGAGGTTTCTATTAGACCATCTACTCTATCATTACTAGAACTTCTTACATCAAAAAGTCTGGCCTGCTCTACATTTTGAGCTATGTTTAAACCTAATGTAACATTAGTAGAGTCATTATTAATCACATCATTTATGTAAGAGGTTAGTCTTATTTTATAAAATGGATTGTCATCATCATCCTTTTGTAAAGGCGATAAATGAAGTGTTCTTGATCTTTCAGGCACATTAGGTGAAGCTGTAGGGTCTATTTGATAATCGATTAATAATCGATTGTTATCTAAATCATAAATAAAAATTCTATTGCTCCTATTAGAACTGCTAGGCGCTAAATCTTGATTAACATAAAGCCTAAGAGTAGCTTCATTTACGAGGACGTTTTCACTTCTTAAATCCTCCAACTCATCGGAAACACCATCATTATTAGAATCAGGGCCATCAAATAATTTGAGCACCCCCATTGAGCCCTGACCACCTTTAAGGTATAGGTTTGGCTCACCATTTTCAGTATCCTGATTAGATAAATCTACAAGTTCATTGTTCTGTTCAAAATTAACTTTTACACCATTAAAATTCATTCTGAATTTATTAAAGGTCTCTATAAGCGAGTCTTCGCCATCTACTTCTAAAGAGGGTGCATTACGCATAGACCTGTAATGCAAGGTTATTCCGGCATCTTCATCTTCTAAATTAAACAGCGCCATAACTGGTTCAGAACCAATAGCTTGCGATTTGATGTAAATACCTCTAAAATAGTTGATGAAATTCTGATTACTTATGAGCTCCTCTGAACCTGCTTTATTCATGATTTTTTCCTGGAAAAAATCATTGGGTAATTTTAAGCGTATCCTTGGTGATAGAGATAATGTATCTATAACATCTTCTGATAACTGGTCGAATAAAACAACGCTTGAGGTTGAATCTGCAGGCGTAATAGGTTCTGATGTGTAAATAGGCGGAGATGTTGTATTTGGTAAAAATTCACTTAGTTGATCTGAATAATACAACTGAGCTTCGTCAAAGTTACCATCATCACCTGGATTGATTTGTCTTAAAAATTGATTTGACTCTGCAATACTAATTTCAAATGATCCTTCTCCAAATATTGAATCTAATTCGTAAGTCGTTGAATCTATTTGTTGACTAAACAATGGAAGCGTCAAGATTACACTGTCTAATTCCCGCTCTTGCCCAAAATTATGATCTACACCTCCAAGTGTAAGCTGAGTTAATATAGAGCTTTGTGATGTTCCATAAACCGGATCTTGATAAAGCCCTAATTTATAGAGCGTCGTATTGTTAGTCTGAACTGACTGAATATTTTCACTGTAAGCAGTGATATGTTGAACTTCATAGGGTTCCTGTACTTCTATACCATTAATAAAACCACTCCCTACTTCAGTAGTTTCCTCTTGACATGAGACCATTATTAAAAATAAAACGATTACCGGTAGAAATAGAAATTTTGTGTATTGTGTCATATTGTTACTTTAAGTTTCGCTTTCATCAAGACCTAAAACATCAAACTGATAGAAATTTTGATAGGCTTGCTGAAACTCTTCTCTAGGAACGTAGTTTAACTGTGCTAAACCAAGCTTATCTACATACTCTTTTATGTCGTGTTTTATATTTTCACTTCCCCAAATAATAGCGTCAGAATGTTGAGCTGCAACTTTCATAAGATTAATATACGATGGTTGTTTTAAGAAATCTACTACATCATCATCAATGCCGTCAAACTGCACTTTCTTTTTAAGCTCATGGTCTAATATTCCTTCAAAATCTTGATCGTAAATAGAGGTTACTATTTTAGTTTGTTTGTATAACGGCTCGTTGCCATAATAATTGCGCAAGTATAATGGCAACAAAGAAGCTAACCAACCATTAATATGTATGATATCCGGCGCCCAATTTAGCTTTTTAACTGTTTCTAAAACCCCTTTAGCAAAGAAAATAGCTCTTTCGTCATTATCTTTAAAAAGATGGCCGTCTTCATCTGTAAACGTAGCTTTGCGCTTAAAATAATCTTCATTGTCAATAAAGTAAACTTGCATTCTTTCTTTAGGAATGGAAGCTACTTTTATAATTAAAGGCATGTCTAGATCATTGATGACTAAATTCATACCTGAAAGCCTTATTACCTCATGAAGTTGATGTCTTCTTTCGTTGATATTGCCAAATCTCGGCATAAATATTCTGGTCTGGCCCCCAATAGAATTAACCATTTTAGGTGCTTCAAATGAAATTGTAGAAATCTCATTTTCTGCTAAATATGGACTTACCTCAGATGATACAAAAAGCACGCGTTTTCCATTCATAAGATTCAATTAATCAACTTAAAAGTTTGCAAATTTACAAAATTTAAAGAAGAAGATTTCATTTAGTTGTGGCTTAATTCATTATTGGCCCAATTAAGTTAACTTAAACGAGTATCACAAGTGTTACAAAGCCATATTATAAAATTTGTCCCTTTAAATTATTTGTCTAATCATAACTAAAAAAATGCCTTTAAAGCATAAAACACTAAATATTATTCTATAAAAACGCTTTTTCGGTAATACCTGTTCAAGGCTTCACGCTAAAGCGTGATAAACTTCTTCGCCCTAGTCCAGTTTAAACTAACCTGTGAGAAAACAATAAAACCGAACCTCAATAAAGAAGCTCGGTTTTTCAGTTGGCCTACTAGGGCT
>JAVLBJ010000100.1:0-4880 GCA_031581455.1 Psychroflexus sp.
CCACAACCACAATTATCTGAGCCGCAGGAATTTGATGATTTTTTCTTAAAAAAGAATTTTTTGATCAAATAACCTACAGCAAATGAAACGGTTATAAAAACTAAAATTTCCTGTACCATAATACTACAAATTTAATAATTGATAAGCGATTAGCGCGGTTAAATAGGCAAAACCTGTCATAAGAAATAGTTGTAAAATCGGCCATTTCCATGAGTTGGTCTCACGTTTAACAATAGCTAAGGTGCTCATACATTGCATAGCAAACGCATAAAACAATAATAAGCTGATACCGCTGGCAAAAGTAAATAGTGGTTTACCGGTAGCCGCATTTTTCTCACCGGCCAGACGTTCTTTAATGGTAACCTGATCATCAGTACCTACGCTATAAATAGTAGCTAAGGTACCTACAAAAACCTCGCGCGCTGCAAAGGAACTAATCAGCGCTATACCTATCTTCCAGTCATAGCCCAGTGGGGTTACAGCCGGTTCTATACCGCGTCCCATAATGCCCATATAAGAATGTTTTAATTTATAAGAAGCGATTCTTTGTTCAAAATCAACATCTTGTATATTTTGATTGGTTGATGCCATTTCTGCCTGAACATTTTCTCTGGCATTGCCAAAGGTATCAGATGGTCCAAAACTGGCAAGCACCCAGAGGATGATCGATATCGATAAGATGATCTTTCCTGCGCCTACCACAAAGGCTTTGGTCTTATCTACAACGGTCAATCCTACGTTCTTGAATATCGGTAACTTATAATCTGGCATTTCTATAACAAAGCTCGACTTGGCACCTACGCGTAAAGATTTGTTCGCGATCCAGGCCGCAGCAATCGCCGCACCGAAACCTATGATATACATCGCCATTAAAGCCAATGCCTGATAACTGATGAAGCCCAGTAAGTGTTCATCGGGTATGACCAATGATATGATGATCAAATAGACGGGTAACCTGGCTGAACAGGTGGTAAAAGGCACCACTAATATAGTGATTAAACGCTCTTTCCAGTTTTCAATATTTCGTGCCGCCATTACAGCAGGAATGGCACAAGCTGTCCCGGAAACCAGTGGAATGACACTTTTGCCACTCAATCCAAACTTCCGCATGCTTTTATCCATCAGGAAAACAACTCGGCTCATATAGCCGGTTTCTTCTAATATGCTGATAAACAAAAACAGCATAGCAATCTGTGGAATAAAAATGACAATACCGCCAATACCGGGCACAACACCTTCAGCCAGCAAATTTGTAAACATCCCGGCCGGCAGATTGCTTTTTACCCATTGTCCTAAATAGGCAAAGCCTTCATCTATCCAATCCATAGGTATGGTAGACCAGTCATAAATCGCCTGAAAAATCAGTAATAAAATCACAAAGAATACAAGATATCCCCAAACTGGATGCGTTAAAACTTTATCTATCTGGGCTCTCATGCCTTTGGCAAGATTCAAATCTTGCTTAAAACAAGATTTCAACATGCCATTGATAAACTGATAGCGGGCTACAACTTCTTTATGCTGTAGCTTTTTAATCTCATCTTTTGTTTTTTGCGGCAATCCATTTTTAGGCTTTACCGTATTTCTATCCAGCTCACCAAAGTTCGCATCGTGTGTAATGAGCAACCATAGTTTATAACGGTCCTGATCCGGATAGGTTTGCTGTAATTTATCAAAGTAAGCTTTATCTATAGATGACACGTTACAGCAAGGCGTCGTAGGCAGTAAAGCATAGTTTTTAATATGCTTTTTTAATTCATCAAATCCGGTTCTTTTCCTTGCACTTACCAGCGCGATCTTTGTTTTTAACTGTTCTTCCATTTCAGGAACATCCAGCTCTATGCCTTTGCGCTCCATTCTATCTGCCATATTAATCGCAAGAATAGTGGGAATCCCTAAATCTTTTATTTGGGTAAATAACAGCAAATTGCGCTTTAGGTTTTCAATATCGCTTACCACAACCACCACATCAGGAAAATCTTTGTGGTTTTTATTCATCAGCAGTTCAATAACGATATTTTCATCAAAAGAAGACGCATTTAAACTGTAAGTTCCCGGCAGGTCCAGGATATGTGCCGTTAAGATACGCGAGATTTTAGTCACGCCTTCTTTTTTCTCAACGGTAATCCCGGGATAGTTTCCTATTTTTTGGGTTAATCCGGTAAGTTGGTTAAACACTGATGTTTTTCCTGTATTTGGGTTTCCTACTAACGCAACATTTATCTGTTTTCCCATATAATCAGTCTTCCAGTTCCACTTTAATCAGGGCAGCCGTTTGCTTTCTAATCGCCAGATGCGTATCATTCATCGAGAGATACATCGGGTCGCTAAATGGCGCAATATGAAGAAGCGATACTTCGTTTCCGGGTAAACAACCCATTTCTAATAATTTAAGTGGAATATCGTTAGCAGAGCTATCGGTAATAATAGCTTTTTGCCCTTTTTTTAAATCAGCAACCGTCACAAATGTTTTATTTAGATTTGATAAAAACAAAAGTAATAAACTGCGGTCGTTTAATAGCTATTCTCGTTAAAATTTTAATGAAAAATGATACTTATCAGTTTTGATTTTTTTGCCTATCGGCGAATACATTTGCAGATAATATCAAAAATAAGATTTAATAACACAGCGTCCGGTAAGCACAAACCCGCAGTTTCTTTTTCAGTTGATTTTTTAGTAGCTCATTAAAAACACTAAAAATCATTCTTTCTCATATTCCTTTTTAAGAATAGCAAGATCATCTATCAACTCATCCATGGCATCGGGATCAGTGCCATCATAAAATCCACGAATCCGTTTTTCTTTATCTACCAGCGCAAAGTTCTCTGTATGCACCATATCATATTTCCCGCCATCGCCTTGTGATTTAGCTACCAAATAGTGTTTCCTGGCGAGTTCATAAATGTGTTTTTTAGAACCGGTAAGCAATATCCATTTATCTCGGTTCACATTTTTCTGTTGGGCATAGCTCTGCAATTGGGCAACGTCATCTATCTCCGGTGTAACAGAATGAGACACCAGCATAACCTCATCATCTTGCTTAAATTCTTTTTGTAGCGTTTGCATACTTTTCGCCATATCTATACAAATACTCTGGCAAGTGGTAAAGAAAAAATCAGCTACATAAATCTTATCTTCTAAGGTATTCTGGGTGATCGTATCGCCTTTCTGATCAACTAATTTAAAGTTGCCAACTTTATGATGATTTCTAACGTATTGAACCGTCGTATCTACTAATTGGCTTGTCACCATGCTCGGCTGATAAATCGGCAACCTCTTTTCGGGCTGATAAAGGTTATATAAAGTGGTCATGATGATGACCGATAAAATCAACATCACCACACCAAAAAATTTATATTTAGCAAAGAATTTGAGCATCGCGTAATGTTTTTGCAAATTTACAAAGCAATACCTGCTTGATTAGAAAATATCATCCAAAAAAAAGTTAATTTACATTAAGACCACAAGCATTGTTTTTCAGGTATCAATAAAGCATTACTTTTGCAATTCAATTTTCAAAAATATTTATGGATCCTTTTTTGATCAAAGCTATACAACTGATTTTGAGCTTGTCTTTACTCATCGTTCTTCATGAGTTAGGCCATTTTATACCTGCCAAATTATTCAAGACTAAAGTTGAGAAATTTTATTTGTTTTTTGATGTAAAATTTTCGCTGTTTAAAAAGAAAATCGGCGAAACCGTTTACGGCATCGGCTGGCTACCACTTGGTGGCTATGTAAAAATTGCCGGAATGGTTGATGAAAGCATGGATAAAGAACAAATGAAACAGCCGCCCAAGCCATGGGAATTTAGAAGTAAGCCCGCCTGGCAACGACTCATCATCATGTTAGGTGGTGTAACCGTTAACATCATTCTGGGTTTCTTTATTTATGCCATGATGCTTATTGTCTGGGGGAAAAGTTATGTGTCTCCTGAAACCATAGATAAAGGTTTTGCGGTAAGTTCTATCATGGAAGATTTAGGTTTTCAGGATGGCGATCATATTTTAGCTATGAATGGTCAACCCGTTGAAAGCGTTAGCGATATCAATAAACACTTAATGGTAAGAGATGTAGCCACTATAGAAGTGGAACATCCTGATGGGAATAAAGAAACGATAGAATTACCTGAAGATATTGGTAGTCAATTATTTAAAGCCGGTGAATTAAGCGCTTTTAATCCAATAAGCTCAGCTGTAATAGATAGCGTCATACCGGATAAACCTGCGGATAAAGCCGGCTTAAAGAAAGGTGATAGTATTATTGCCGTTAACGGTGAACGTATTGATTACTGGCATCAATTCAAGCAGAAAGTCAATGCAAATGCAGACCAGGAAATCAATCTAACGGTGGCATCAACGGTTCATCAGTCAAACAATGATGCTTTTGATTCTTTTCAGGAAAGCGGAAAAAAATCTATCAAAGTGACACCCGATGAAAACGGATTAATCGGCATCATGTCCGGTCAGGATTTAGAAGTTCAAACCAAAGAATATCAAGTAGGCGAAGGCATCATAGCCGGGATCAATTATGGCTACTGGACGCTACATGATTATGTAGCTCAGTTTAGTTATGTATTCACTAAAAAAGGTGCGCAGCAAGTTGGCGGTTTTGGCGCCATTGGCGGATTGTTCCCGGATAAATGGGACTGGCGCGGCTTCTGGGGAACCACAGCACTTATTTCCATTATTCTGGCCTTTATGAATATCTTGCCAATTCCTGCCTTAGATGGAGGTCATGTAGCGTTTTTACTCTACGAGATTGTAAGCGGCAGAAAGCCAAGCGAGAAGTTTATGGAATACGCCCAAATGATAGGTTTCTTTCTATTAATTGCTTTGGTTTTATACGCCAATGGAAATGATATTTATCGTTACTTTTT
>JAVLBJ010000017.1:0-23140 GCA_031581455.1 Psychroflexus sp.
TTCCAGATATGCATTTTCCGGTGTTTCTATGAATTATGAGCAATTGCCCACTTACTCCTGGGTTATTAATGTTATTTCACATGAAATGGGCCATTCCTTAGGTTCGCCACATACACATGCGTGTTTCTGGAATGGCGATAATACTGCCATTGACTCCTGCGGGCCTGATAATGGCTATTCAGAAGGTTGTGATGATGGGCCCACGCCTACTAATGGCGGTACTATTATGAGTTATTGCCACTTAGATAATAATGTAGGTGTTAATTTAGGCTTAGGTTTTCATCCGCAAGTCGGCAGCTATTTAGATAATAACGTAACTACTAAATCATGCCTGGGAACTGATTGTGTCAATTCATGTATGCAAACTATAGCTGATGTGACAGTTACCCAAAGTGATTTTAACTCGTTAACCATTAATATTGATGATGTATTATCTAACTCCTGGGATTACAGAATTTTTGAGCAGTACACTAATCCCGGAAGCTTTACAACAACAAGTTCTAATACTATTGATATAGATAATATACAACCGGCCACTTTTTATGTCATTCAAGTAGCTAATATATGTGCTAATGGTAACTATGGCGGTGCTTTTCAATATAACTTTATGAGTGATGCTGATTGGTGTTCAGGCACTTTATTTACTGATTCTGGAGGCATAAATAATGATTATACCAATGGCGAAAATTTTGTACATACGTTTTATCCAAATCAGAGTAATCAAAAATTAAAATTAGCTATCGATAGTTTTGATACGGAATTATCTGCAGATACCATGACAATTTATGACGGCGAGTCTACTGATGCGCCCACTTTTACAAATGGTGAAGATTTAAGTGGTGCCTCTGTCCCGCCTTTTACTTTTCAGGCGACAAATCCTGCTGGCGCTATTACGGTAGCCTTTAGTTCAGATGGTTCAGTCAACGCTCCCGGCTGGGAAATATCTTTTAGCTGTGAAACTTTTTCTGTTGATACGTTTAAAGATACTGATATTGAAGTTTATCCCAATCCAACATCAAATCAAATCAATATAGAGTCAACTAAAAGTCTGAATCAAATTAGAGTTTTTGACATAAGCGGCAAGATGCTGTTCAATAAATCAATCAATGGTCAAACCTCCGAAATTATAGATTTGAGTCATCTAAATTCAGGTGTTTATCTGTTAAAATTAAATAGCGATAAGGCATCAATTACAAAGCGAATTATCAAAAAATAACTAAATATTAAAAGCTTTTTTAACCTTATCAACATAATCTAACTTCTCCCAGGTAAATAGCTCAACCTTTTTTTCTCGTTCACCTTGATAGTTAGACTTAAAATGTTTAGTTACAACTTGAGGTTCTCTACCCATGTGACCATAAGCAGCTGTTTCTTGATATATAGGTTGGCGCAGGTTTAATCTATCTTCTATCGCAGAAGGCCTCATATCAAAAAGTTCTTCAGTAATCTCAGCAATTTTATAATCTGATATATCTACATGAGCAGTGCCGTAAGTATTGATATAGATTGATGTAGGTTTACTTTTTCCAATAGCGTAAGAAACTTGCACTAAAACCTCATCAGCTACGCCGGCGGCAACAAGATTTTTAGCAATATGTCTTGAAGCATAAGCGGCAGAACGATCAACTTTACTTGGATCTTTTCCTGAAAAAGCACCACCGCCGTGTCCGCCTTTTCCGCCGTAAGTATCAACGATTATTTTTCTTCCGGTAAGTCCGGCATCACCATGTGGACCACCAATCACAAATTTACCTGTAGGATTTATATGATATTCTATAGCGGCATCAAACAGTTGTTGAACTTCAGGTTTGAACTGCTTGATTACACGTGGCATTAAAATCTCTTTGATATCAGCATCTATTTTTTGTTGCATGGCGGCCTCATCGTCAAATTCATCATGCTGCGTAGATAAGACTATTGTTTTAATACTAATCGGTTGATCTTTATCATTGTATTTTATCGTGACCTGACATTTAGCATCAGGTCTCAAATAGGTCATTTCCTTTTGCTCGCGTCTTACTTTAGCTAATTCTTTAAGTATTCTATGTGAAATATCTAATGCTAAAGGCATATAATCTTTAGTCTCTTTTGTAGCATAGCCGAACATCATTCCCTGATCGCCGGCACCTTGCTCTTCTTTTGTAGCTCTATCTACACCTTGATTGATATCTTGTGACTGTTCATGGATAAGAGAAATCACACCACAGGAGTCGCCGCTAAAATGATATTCACTTTTAGTGTAGCCTATGTCGTTAATGACTTCTCTGGCTATTTTCTGGACATCTAAATATGCTTTGCTTTTAATTTCTCCTGCAAGAATGACCTGACCAGTTGTGACCATAGTTTCACAAGCTACTTTTGAATTTTCATCATAGGCTAAAAAATAATCGAGTAATGCATCGCTGATTTGATCAGCTATTTTATCTGGATGACCTTCAGAAACACTTTCTGAGGTAAATAAATATGCCATAATAATTTTTTATATCATTAAATATCTAATATGTACGTAAAAAATTAGACGAAGGAAATGTAAAAAAGCAAATTGGGAAAACTGCTTTAGCATTTAATTTCAGGTATAGAAACACTGAAAATAGGTTGCAATCAGAAACAAAACCTTCCTCAAAATTTGATTACAAATATAGACTTTTCGAAATGATTTAAATACTATATTTACACCTATGTTAACTAAAATAACGCTGTTTTTAATATTATTTAAGCTGTGTATTTTCACTATCACAGCACAAAATAATTCTGGTTTAGAAGCTGATTTTTTCACCGGTAATGTGTTACCACACGACAATAATTTACAGCATTTAGCCACTAGCCATCCTAAGGGTTTTATTCTAAGCTGGAACAGGTTAACAAACGGTGAAGAGGCCTGGCAGGCACGTTATAATTATCCTGACGTGGGACTTTCTTTTGTGTATCAGAACTATGAAAATAATATCCTTGGTTTTAACGCATCACTGAACGGGCATTATAATTTTTACTTTTTTAAAAGGCATTTGATGTTTAGGATAGGCCAGGGGATAGGCTGGTCGTCTCGCCCATTTGATAGAGTAACTAACCCTAAAAACATTGCTATATCTACTCATTTAACCAGTAGTACCTATATTATGTTGAATTACAAAAAACGAAATCTTGTCAATAATTTAGGGTTTCAAACTGGGTTAATGTTTACACACCATTCCATAGGTAGTATTAAATCGCCTAACAAGGGCATAAACACCATGGCTTTCAATATGGGTGTTTTTTACGATTTTTCAGAAAACAATCGAAAATTTATTCCGCTGGATGAAAAACAGGACTATTCAAAAGACATCAATTATAACTTAGCATTAAGAAGCGGATTTAACGAAAGCGATGTTGTAGGAAGTGGCCAATATCCATTTTTTGTGTTATCAGGCTATGCAGATAGAAAAATATCAAACACCAACGGACTTCAATTTGGCGCAGATTTATTTGTCTCTTATTTTTTGAAAGAATTTATAGCCTACCAGTCTATTTTAGATGATGGCGAAACCAATCCTGATACGGATTTCAAGCGCTTTAGCATTTTCGCCGGACATGAGCTTTTTATTAATAAATTATCTATTATCTCTCAAGTAGGTTACTATATTTACTATCCGTTTGATTATTCGGCACGCTATTATTTTAGAATTGGGATGAAATATTATTTTAGTGAAAAATTATTTGGCGCATTAACACTAAAATCACATGCAGCTAATGCAGAAGCTTTGGAATTTGGAATAGGTATAAGGTTATGAGAAAATTTATCATCTTTCTATTAATAATAATGACTACTTCCTGCCAACAGGAAGATTCCTGGGATTGTATTCAAAAATCCGGAGATATAATAGAACAGTCCTATCAACCAGGAATATTTACTAAAATTAGGGTGAATCGCAGTGTTGAACTTATTCTTAAACAATCTGAGCAACACAACGTAAAGGTTGAAACCGGTGAAAATTTACTCAACGATGTTGATATTAGCTTAGATAACAATCAGTTGATCATCAGTGACTTCAATCACTGTAATTTTGTAAGAGATTATAACATCACCAAAGTTTATGTTACTTCTCCAAATATTAAGGAAATTGTATGCTCAACGCAATATCCCATATCTTCTGTTGATACCTTAAACTATGATCAACTTAACTTAGTGTCTGAAAATTATCAAAAGCCTGATGTTTATAGCGTAGGTGATTTTGATTTAACTGTTAATTGTAATAAGCTCAATGTCTTTTCAAACGGCGTATCTATTTTTAATATTGATGGTCAAGTTAATGATTTGTTTGTCGGGTTTTATTCTGGTGTGGGTCGCTTTGAAGGCAAAGCTTTAAAAGCTGAAAACGTGAGGATATTCCACGATGGCCAGAATGATATCATGGTAAACCCCCAGCAAAGCCTTACTGGCCAGCTTAGAAGTACAGGTAATGTACTATCTTTCAATGAACCGCCTGAGCTAGATATTTTTTCTTTGTATCAGGGCGAGATCATTTTTATAGATAATTAATATGCCTAGAACCTAAAATATTGATTTAGATATTTAGTGAGATGTCAAGTATGATGACCATTTAGGGAGAACTTGTATAATATTCGTATGACGATTTGATCAACTTATATTGATCGAGCCCTTTTTCCCAGGAAGCATAAATTTCTTGAGCCGTCCAACCTGACTTAATTTTTTGTTTTAAAGTTTTGTTGCCGGCTAACTTGTTAAAATAGTCATTAAAAAACATATCCTTATCAGCTGTAGCTTTATAAGCTTCGATTAAATATTTAAGATTGAGCTGAGCCTGAGGTAAGTTATCAAATTTTTTCCCATAACATATTTGGTTCTCATGTTTAGGATATTTTGCTCCTGTAGTTGATTTTGGGGTAAATGTATAAGAATACTTTTGCGGTGGCAAAAAAGGCGCCCCAAAAATTTGAAACGGCGTAGAAGTTCCACGACCTACGCTTACTTTTGTGCCTTCAAATAAACATAAGCTGGGGTATAATCTAATGGATTTATAATTGGGTAAATTAGGTGATGGAGCTACAGGAGGCTCGTATTTCAGGTTTTTATGATAGTTTTCCATAAAAATCAATTTCAAATCTGCTTTTAGGTTATTGTCTAACCATGCTTCTCCATTGATCATTTTTGCATATTCTGCTATAGTAAGCCCGTGAGTAATAGGAATTGGGTGCATTCCTACAAAGCTCTCCATAGATTTTTGCAGTATAGGACCATCTATATAATCCCCATTTGGATTAGGCCTGTCCAATATTATAAGTGGAATATCATTTTCTGCACAAGCTTCCATGATATAATGTAAAGTGCTGATATAGGTATAAAATCTTGCACCTACATCCTGTATATCAAATACCACAATATCAATATCCTGTAAGTGTGTATTGTCTGGTTTTTTGTTGCTTCCATATAAAGACACGACTGGGAGACCGGTTTTTTGATCTATACCATCTTTAATCAGTTCACCGGCATCGGCTTTGCCTCTAAATCCATGTTCAGGCGCAAATACTTTTTTAATACCAATATTTCTGTTTAATAAAGAATCAACTAAATGAATGTACTGCCCTTTGTCTGTTTTAATTAGCGAAGTTTGATTGCCTACGATAGCTACATTTTTCTCTGCTAAATCAGATAAATACTGCTCGGTTCTATCAGCGCCTAAAATCAATGATTTATTTTCCTGAGCATTACAGGCGGTAATTAGAATCAAACCAAATAAAGCTGTAATTTTGACATATTCTGTAAGATGTATTTTCATGAAATTTGAGTTGTTTGTCGTTAAGCGTTTAATTAAAAAAAGCGATTTTAAAAATAGTATTTCTGCACCTATTTTAAAAATCGCAACAGTTGCTATTAGCATAGGCGTAATCATGATGCTTATTGCATTTGCTACAGGATTAGGGCTACAAAATAAGATAAGAGATAAAATAGCGGCCTTTAACGGTCATATATCAATAACTGAATTTACCAGTAACGCAACATACGAAGACTTTCAACCAATATCAAAGAACAATGATTTTTATCCGGATTTTAAATCTGTCCCTAACGTAAGCCATATTCAGGCTACGGCTGCTAAGTATGGCGTAATAAGAACAGCTACAGATTTTGAAGCGCTAATCGCTAAAGGCGTAGGTGAAGATTATAAATGGGATTATCTTGAGGAATACCTTATAAACGGCGAGCTTCCGGATTTCTCAAAAAAATATAGTGATGAGGTTTTAATTTCTGATAATATTGCCAGTAAGCTCAACTTTACAGTAGGAGATCAGTTGATTATTTATTTTTTAGCTAACAATAATACAGATAGGCCCAGGTTACTGGCACTGAATATAACAGGTATTTTTGATTCTGGATTTCAAGATTTTGATGATCAGTTTTTGTTTTTAGACATCAATCAAATTCAGCGAATAAACAAGTGGCAAGAAGATGAGGTAGGTGATTTTGAAGTTTTTATAGATAACTTTAATACCATAAATAAGACCGGAGAAGAAGTCTACACGCAGATAGATTCTTTTTTAAATGCAGAGACCATCGTAGAAAAATACCCGTCTATCTTTGAGTGGTTAAAGATGTTTGACTTTAATATACTTATCATTTTTGTGGTCATGATTGTTGTTTCCGGCATCAATATGATCACGGCTCTGCTGGTTATCATTTTAGAAAGAACACAAATGGTAGGGGTTTTTAAAGCTCTGGGAGCAACAAACTGGCAACTACGTAAAATGTTCATCTTACAGGCCGGATATCTTATTCTAAAGGGCCTATTTTGGGGAAACCTGATAGGTTTAGGCCTTTTGCTTATTCAAAAGTACTATGGGGTAATTAAATTAGATCAATCTACTTATTATGTAAGCCAAGCGCCTATTTATTTAAGTTGGGATTATATTTTAGGCATTAATTTAGGCGTGCTGATTTGCTGTTTACTTATTATGATTATTCCATCTTATCTTATAAGTAATATATCTCCGATACGCGCCATAAAATTTGAATAAAAAAAACCTCATCAATCATTTAATGCTTGACTTTAAGATTGATGAGGTTAAATATTTAAAATGATAAGCTGATTACTTCTCTAAAGTAATCGTTCTTTCCACCTTATTAAATGGGCCTTCTATAAAGTTACCATCTTTATCTACTAATTCTAATGAGATGGTGTTTTCGCCCATTGGCATACCCTCAATAGCGTAAGGCGCCCATTCTGTTACTTTAAATTCCTGATCGTTTATTGTTACTAAAACGTGATTGCCATTTTCACTTAATTCCGTATTGAAAAGGTAAAAATCTAACATCACCTTTTGAGCACCTTCGCCGGAATAAGTTCCTTTAGGTCTACTGTAAAAAAGATGTGGTGCTGAAAAATCAACATCTAATTGCTTGTCTTCAGATGGGTTACCCACGCGTAATTTCTTAAGAACATAAGCGTTTTCATTTTTTACAGCCATATGATATGATCTAGATAAAAAGGCTAATAAAACATGATCACCTTCCGGTAAATCTTTATTGAATTCATTATCATATTCAGCATCGTAAGGGCCGTTATTTAAAATAAAATGCACATGCTGACCTTTAGCTGAATTTGCTAAGCCTTGTGTTTTAGCATCGCTTGTTTGATTCTTTAACTCGTAATTGTCTACTTTAAACTGAAAAGTGCTCTCACCAGCCGGCACTTCACTGCTCTCTGGTTGAACCATGCTTAGTTTAGCATTCGGGAATTCTGCAAAATCATCAATTTTATTTAAGGTTATTTTAGAAGCCATGGAATCTTTTTGTTCCATTTTGGTATCATCTGCTTCTTTTTCTTTATCCTTTTTAGGGTTCCCACAACTCACAATGAGTAATGATAACAGTACTGGTAAATAGTTGTAAATGCGTTTCATAGTTATTTGTTTTTATTAAAATTCATTGTAAAATTACAATCTGAGTAGTGATTATACGTTAGTTTTAGAAAAATTAACAAAAATATCATTTAGGCTTCCGTACGCTCTTGAGTTAGAACCACTACATCATTGTGTAACGTTCTGTGAACCGGACACTTATTAGCAATTTCTATTAGTCGTTGACGTTGTTTCTCATCCAGATCGCCTTCTAGGGTGATATCTCGTTTAAAAATATCTACCTTTTGCGTTTTCCCTTTATCATCTTGTCTTGATTCTTTATAATGATCAACAAATACTTTTATTTGCTGCACATCCCATTCTTTCCTATTACTATACATTTTAATGGTCATAGCAGTACAGGCAGCTAATCCACCAGACACAAACTCAAATGGATTAGGCCCAAAATCGTTGCCGCCAATGTCTTCGGGTTCATCTGCTTTCACATAATGATTTCCCAATTTCAAATCTGTAGTAAAAGTATCGTCAGCATCTAAAACGCCCACTACTTTTTCGTGCGCGTCTGGAATTCTATTTTTTTCTTCCATGCTTAAATATCTGGTTGCCCAGGCCGCTATAGAGTTGCCAACATAAGTTGCGTCAGCATCATTATTCATTAGTAAATGATCTGCGCCGTCCAGTGAAATAAAACTCTTAGGGTGAAAAGCATCACGATAAAGTTTTTCTGCATTTTCTATATTTACTGTAGCATCTTGTGGCGAATGCATGATAAGGAGTGGTTTTTTTAAATTTTTCAGGATGCTTGCATTGGTTTGATTTTCAAGATCATCTAAGAATTGTTTCTTAATAGTAAACGTTCTACCGCCCAAGTCTACTTTTGCTTCGCCTTTTTGCCTGATGGTTTCGATGTCATCTTTTAGTAATTTTTGTACATGCTTAGGCTCGTAAGGACTTCCTATTGTTGCTATTGCTTTTATATGATTTAACATTGATGCTGCTTGTATTACTGCTGCTCCGCCAAGGGAATGTCCAATAAGCAATGCCGGGGCGCAGTAATTTTGCTCTAAATATTCTGCAGCATCTATTAAATCAGATACATTATGTGAAAAATTAGTATCCTCAAAATCTCCTTCGCTTTGACCTAAACCGGTAAAATCAAACCTCAAAACTCCAAAACCCTCTGCCGTAAGCGCTTTACTGATGTTTTTTACAGCTTTTAGGTTTTTGCTACATGTAAAACAATGGGCAAAAAGTGCAAATGAATGCGCATGTTGATCAACCGGTAACTCTATTTTTCCTTTTAGGGTATCGTTGTTTTTGTTTTTAAAAGTAACAGTCTTAGATTTCATATAGATTTTTCTTAATCAGTCGTTATTTCTTTGAGAACTTTCTTGTTTATAATCTTTCCATCTGCGGTAATGCCCTGAATGTAAAAATATATTTTTTTAAAATTGGCATTATAAACCCTAAAATATTTTTTGTTGTCTTCTGAATCATAAGCTGGAATCCATGCGAGCGTGCCCACCTTTTCAAATACAGATCTATTAAACAATAAATATTCGCCTACCTGAAAAGGATGAGGAGCAGTAAACCCTTTATCAACTTTATAGACACTAGAATTAGTATGTCTTCTTTTACTCCATTTATTGTTATTGCTAAAATTTTTAAACGGCTCATTTCTGGTGTAAAGTCTAATAGCACCACCCTGACCTCGCATTCCCAGGCCAAAGCCTGTTTTGTTGATACTTATGGCTCTGTACTCACTTAAAAAAGTTCTATAAATTATACTGGGATCTGAGAGCGGGACATCATCAAGAAATATTAAGACACTTCCTACATTTCTCTTCCTGGGTATGATAATACTTAAATTACCGTTTTCTTCTCTAACCTGTAATCCCTTTGAGGCCAGATAATCTGATAGAAACATGTAACTTTCAGCAATATCTCTGGTGATATCGTATTTTGTGCCAAAGGAATTGTCAAAATCTAATGACTCTTCTTCTTCCTTTTCACTAACAATCAATACTTCATCCAATTCTTCAGCTTCTTTAAAACTATTTACAAATTTCTTTTGATTGTTTTCAATTTGATCACTTATTTTAGTTAAAGGCGCAATGACATCATAATCAGGAGACTCAGGTTGAGGGAACTCATAAAGATTAGACATGCTATACTGCGGTGCTCTAAATTTTTTACGTTTGTTGATTATAGAAAACCTCATCATTCCATCTTCTAATCGATGTTGATTATTTAGTGTTAGGGTTTCATCAATCTCTAATAAACTTTCATCTTGATATAAACCAGGGTAAAATAATAGGTACTCATCGTTTCTTCTTATGCGAGATTGTAAGTTGAATTTAAACGGCATTCCATCTTCGTATTCAGTTTTAAAATTATAATCTTGATTGAAAATATCATCCCAGTTATACCGGCTTCCGTTTTGATTGATCATGAGTAAATCCAGAAAATAATCTGTTCTTTTATCATCCTGATTAAAATAATACGCGGCATGATTAACAGGTTCTTTAAGGTAAGGCGATAGATAAACAGTTGAGGCTAAATTATCATTTGGATAATGGCTCAGGCTTTGCTGTGGAAAGACGCTGATACTACTTACAAAAAATTTAGATTGACCCTTAGGAAATTGCAATTTAAAATTTAAAGAATCTTTGTGCGTTGTAGGAACCTGTTGGATAGTAATTTCATCATCTTGATCGAGGATCTCAGGTTTATTCATAAAGATTCTCTCTGCCAGTAATTTATTTTTCCTGAATAAGCTAATGGTATTAACCCCTCTAAACAGTTTGTCTTTTGATATTTTAAGTTGTCTTTTAAATGATTTAGTGCTAACATCTAAAGGCACAAAAAAACGCTTGCCTTCCTGATGTATCATAAGCTTCAACTCATCTTTAGCCGGTATATTTTTGAGTTTTGCTACTAAATTTAAAATATAACTATTATTTAACTGATTGATATTGATGACTGCCCCATGATCTGATACTGCTAATTCATGATCTGGAATATCCTCTGTTATGTATTTAAATTTAAGACTATAATCGTTGTCTTTTAAAGGCGTAAATCTGTATCGGGCTAAACCATATTTATTGCTTTTTATTTCAGCTATACTTTTACCGTTTTTAAGCAGTGTAGCCTCATATTCTTTATTGACTTTGTCCGGCTTTACATATCTAATACTTAAGGTGTTGGGTAGGCCGTAAATTAAATTACCGCTTTCCGGAACAACTTTAATGTATCCTTTTTTAATTTTAGACTTGTTATCCCGTTTGTTTATAAGCTCAAATTTTGTTAAATAATTTTGCTCATATGGAAACGCCTCATCTTTTTTAATTCTAATCTTAAGAAAATAATTTTTGCTCTTATAGGTAGAATCTATCTTGAAGTCACCTTGTACAATTCCTGATCTGGCCAGTTTTAGCTGTTGAAGTAGCATTTCACCGGAGGCATTATAAACTTCAACTACTACATTTTTAACCTTAGTATTCAGGAATTGTGTTTGATTATTGATTAAATAGGCTTGATAATACAAATTTTCTTTTTGTAAGTAAGCGGTTTTATCAATATGGACAAAAGGTCTTGTACGTGGTTCTTTAAAAAAGCTATCGTATTTTTTAGTAAAGTTGTTTTGAGCATTGCTTAATAAACACATGAATATCAAGCAAAAACAGCTGATTTTTTTTACCATAAGAAAATTAAAATGTAATTTAAACTCAATAAAATTAATAATGCCAAACTAAAAAAACTTAACGAAATAAGTGTACTGGAAAGCTTAATTTTTTGCTGATGATGCAATTTTATTATGAGCCTATAATTAAAGTAGGCTAAAAACGGAGAAGTAATAAAAGACATTCCAGCGGCAAAATCAACTAGAACACCAAGTGAATCTGGGAGATAAAAAATAACCAGAAAGGCGCCCATAGCAATTAAGACCAGGCTTATGTTGTAGAGGTGCTTATCAATTATTACTGAAAGTTTAAAATTCCTTCTGATGATATTGGTCGTTACGCGAGGGTAAGCATCTGCAACGGCTAAGGTTGTACTAATCATCGTAAAAAGCGCGGCAACGCTGACAAAATATTTGCTCCATGTGCCTAAAACTTTAGCGTACATATTTACAAATTGCTTGACAAAAACCACACTACTATCCGATAGTTGTTGACCGCTACCATACAATATCAATATGCCTAATAAAAAGAATAAAATGGCTATAATGGATGCTGCGATATAGCCGATATTAAAATCCAAAATTACAGTTGATTTGCGCGCTTTAATAGAACTGGATTTTATTTTTTGCGTCGTCCATATAGAATGCCATACTGAAGCATCAATAGGTATAGGCATCCAACCCATAAAGGCGACTAAAAAACCCAGGCCGGCAGATGTGAACAATTCAGGATGATCAAACGTGCTGAGTGATGCGTTTTTGTCAATCCCTAAAGCTAATAAAACAGCGATTAACGTCACTATGCTCAATATGCTGATGATGATTTTCATGAAAAAATCTAATCCTCTATAATGTCCAAGCCATAATAGAAAGCAATTAAAGCTTAATATTAAAAGCGCTGAATTATTAACTGATATTGAAGTGAGAAAAGAAACAATACCAGCAGTAACAAGCGTGACAGCAGCGAGTATGATAAACATGCTGCTAAAATGAATCAAATAATAAATACGCACTGGCCACTTGCCTAATTCTGCATAACCCTGTAATACATCTTTTTGCTCAACTGCTGTAAACTGAGCCGCAAATAACATAAAAGGATATTTACTCAAACAGGCTAATAATAAAGCCGGTAATAGTATATACCCGTATTCTGCACCGGCACGGGTAGACTGAACCAGGTGGGAAACGCCAATAGCAGCTCCAGCTAAGAGAATGCCAGGACCTATTTTAGCAATTAGATTACGCGAATAAAATATGTTTGGATCAAATTTATTAAAAATAAGTTTTTCAGAGATTAAAAAAATACATGTGCTATATTGATTTGATAATATACTTTTTGAACTTTAATAGTTAAATAAATAAATTTAATTACTTATATTACCTTTAAATAATTGTTAATAACATTAATTAGTTAATATAGTATAACAATAGGTTATTTTGGCGATAGACACAGGGAAATCGTCCGCTTATATTTGCCATGTATTTAAATCACAAAATTATATATTATGAAAACAATTAAAATGATGGCTAAGACTAATTTCCTACTTTTATTAGCTAGCTTTTTATTAAGCGTAAGCTTACATGCAGCTGATCAAGTAGAGGTAACCAAGCTGAATAAAACAAGTGTAGTTATAGAAGCAAAAGACATCAGCCAAAACGATAAAATCGTTATTAGAAATCAAAAAGGCGAAATGCTTTTTATAGATAATCTGGATAAATCAGAAAATTATAGAAAAATCTACCAATTCTCTTTATTTGACAATGGTGTTTATTTTATCAGCTATCAAAATAGTAAAGAAAACTATCACTTTAATATTATTAAAGAATCAAAACATATT
Organism: Psychroflexus sp.; assembly: GCA_031581455.1. Taxonomy (GTDB): domain Bacteria; phylum Bacteroidota; class Bacteroidia; order Flavobacteriales; family Flavobacteriaceae; genus Psychroflexus. The sequence continues at coordinate 13,372 of JAVLBJ010000017.1, forward strand.
AAGTTAATCAATATTAATGAGAACGAGTACAGCTTTAAACCAATTGTTAAGAAAAATAACAAAAAAGCACATATCTTATTTACTAATATAGATTTAGATAATGTCAAGTTGACCATTTCAGATTCATCTGGTGAAGTTTTAAGTTCAAATAGATTTAAAGATGAATTATTTGTGAAAAAATCCTATGACCTATCAAGACTACCAAGTGGTAATTATAGCTTAAATATCCAGGTAGATGATCAATCATTTACCCATGTTTTGAGTGTTCAATAATTTGATTTGTGGTTATTGTTCAATTAGGTGAGAAAGGTCAGCAGATGCTGACCTTTTTTATCATTAAAAATCATTAGTGTCAGAATAAAATTTACAGAATTACTGCAATACTGGTCTTAATGGGTGATAAACTTCTTTTACAGCTTTTAAATCTTACTATCGCTCTGTCTAAAGATCTGTCTAAAAATTATTAAGTTGGATAATCTACATGTATTTGATATTAAGCTATTTAAGTTCAATTTTCATCTCACATCAGATTTATTAGTCGGACACAACTAATTAAAAATTAGTATTATTACAAAAATCATGATTATGGAAGTTTCACTTACCACACCAGCCTTACTTTTTCCCGCAATTTCTCTTTTGCTTTTAGCTTATACCAATAGATTTTTAACCATTGCCGGACTTATAAGAAAGCTACACCAAAACTACCAAACCAAGCCTACAGCTAAGGTTAAAAGACAGATAAGCAATTTAAAAAAGCGCGTAAATCTCATCAGAAATATGCAGGTATTTGGTATTTTTTCATTGCTTTTGTGTGTATGCAGTATGTTTATGATTTATCAGGAATGGCAAATATTAGGGAGCATTATCTTTGGTATTTCCCTTGTGATGTTAATGATATCTTTGGCCTTATCTATGATCGAAATACAAATTAGTGTAAAAGCTTTAAACATTCAATTAAGTGATATGGAATCTTAAAAACTTTATCAAAGAATTGATATTTTTTTGACAGCTAAGCTGCACAAACAATTTTAATTTTGATTTGAATTATCTATTATGAAAAAAGTTATTTATCTTTCTTCCTGCACTACCTGTAAACGCATTATCAGTCCATTTCAACTGATTAATTTTAAGTTTCACGACTTAAAAAATCAACCTATTGATAACGAAACACTTGAGTTTTTAAGGCAACATGTATCATCTTACGAGGATTTGGTCAATAAACGATCAAAAAGGTATCAGGCTTTAAATTTGAAAAATAAGCATCTGTCAGAAGATCAGATTAAACAAATATTACTCAACGAGTACACATTATTGAAAAGACCAATATTTATAGATGGGGATAAAGTTTTTTTAGGCAATTCTCCTAAAACTTTTGAGGCCTTAAAAGCCCATCTTGATGAAGAATAGAATACCGGCTTTACTCGCTGCTACTGTGGCAACAAGTATTTACGGCATTAATCATACATTGGCTAAAGGATTAATGCCGGATTATATACTACCCTTTGGTTTTATCATGTTAAGAGTAGGTGGTGCAGCGGCTATTTTTTGGCTAATAGGCTTATTTCAAAAAGACAGAATGATTGAACGTCAGGACTGGTCCAGATTACTTGGCGCAGCTTTTTTCGGCATGGTTATCAATATGCTTCTTTTCTTTAAAGGTTTAAGTTTAACTACACCTATTAATAGTTCTGTTATTGTAACGCTCTCACCACTTTTGGTGTTTGTTTTGTCAGCTTTATTGATAAGAGAAAAAATTACCCCATTAAAAATAATAGGCGTTCTAATAGGCTTAAGTGGTGCTGTTGCTCTAATCATTTTTGGTCAACAAACGACTTATAACGCGCCTAATATACCACTGGGTAATACTTTAATCATCATAAATGCATTGTCTTTTGGAATGTATCTTATAGTTGTAAGGCCATTAACAAGTAAATACAAAACCATTACCTTAATGAAATGGCTATTTCTTATGGCATTTGTCATTAACCTTCCGGTAACCTTTGGCGAATTTACAGAAGTTGAATGGGCTAATTTGCCTTTTTCAGCAATATGGCGGATGGGCTATGTGGTTATAGGAACTACCTGCCTGACTTATCTGCTTAACACCTATGCGCTTAGACACTTATCAGCTTCAACTATAGGCATATTTGTATACTTACAACCGGTTATCGCAATAGCTTATGCTATCATTTCTGGTGTTGATGATTTAACCTTAACTAAAATTATGGCCGGAATTGCCGTATTTGTAGGTGTTTTCTTAGTGACTAAAAATCCAGCTCGTAAAAGACCAAAACTTAATTGAAAAGTCAATTTTTTTTAAATTGATCTCAAGATGGGCTAAATTCTGTTTTTCAGTTGATTTATTTTTGCTTTAATGTCGTTTATACTATCAATTGATCTGTAGTTTAGCAGATCATAGCTATTTGCTATGTCATCTGGTATAAAGCTTAATTTTTTAATTATTTAAGTTGCATCTGTAGTTCAGATCTTTAAGGTTAAACAGATAAATGAGTTCACAGATCGTTTGTATTGATATATTACATTTCAATTTAGATTTTTTAAGCAACCTTGCTCAAATGTATTAACTTGCCTTATTATATGAAATGATTTTTATGAAAAATGAATTGCTTAGACACAGTTTATCAACTATAAATTATAGATTTGACATTGCTGTAAATGGATTAGATAATGGTTTCACCGGTTTTTTAGCGGGGAATGATGTGAAATCGCCTGATGAATTATTAGCTCATATGATTTATTTAACGAAGTGCAAAAGCATCAATATTATTGAAGATAAAAGTCTTAAGGAACCCACACTAAACAATACATTTCTTGAAAAAATCGACATTTTTAAATCTTCTATTGTTGCGTTAGATAAAATTCTAGTTATAAATGACATTGATATCAACACAAAAAAAACACTTGTTCAGGGACCGATTTCTGATGTGTTTACTCACATTGGTCAGCTATTAACATTAAGGCGTTTGTACGGCTACCCAGCTAATAGCGGAAATTATGCGACTGCTAAGCTTAAAACCGGTTTAATTTAAGCTGTCTTCTAAAGATATTTTGTTATTATTGATCAATGAAAAATCAACGTGTTGTCATTACAGGAATTGGGGTTGTTGCACCAAATGCCATAGGCATTGAAAGTTTTTACCAGGCTTTACAAAACACAAAAAGCGGCATAGACTATTTTCAAAATTTAGCCGATCTGAATTTTAGCTGCTGTATAGGAGGAAAGCCTGATTTGTCTCATGAAATCATTGATAAAAACTTTACAAAAACAGAACAACGTGGACTTAAGGCCAGCGGTATTTTATACGGTGTAATTGCCGGATTAGAAGCTTATGCTAACGCAGGTTTAAATTTTTCTGAACATAGAAATCCAGACCTGGGTATTTGTTTTGGAACAGGTATTTTAGGCGTTGACAAATTTAGAGAAGCAATTCAAAAAATAGACGCCGGTGATGTGAGAAGATTAGGTTCTAACTCTGTTATACAAACTATGGCTAGCGGTATAAGTGCTTTTTTAAACAAAAAACTAAAAGCAGGTAATCAGGTTACAACCAACTCATCAGCTTGTATAACAGGAACTGAAGCATTAATACAAGGCTATGAGCGCATAAAAAACGGACAGGCCAAGCAAATGCTGGTAGGCAGTTGTAGTGATGATGGTCCTTATGTTTGGGGCGGTTTTGATGCGATGCGTATCCTGGAATATCGTTATAATGATCAACCGGAATCAGCGGCGGCTCCATTTTCTAATCGCGCAAAAGGTTTTGTCCCTTCTGCCGGAAGTGGTGCTTTGTTGATAGAGACCTATGAATCAGCGGTTAATAGAAATGCTAACATTTTAGCTGAAATATCAGGTGTATCTGTAAATTCTGGAGGTTTAAGTGATGAAGGTAGTATGACTGCCGCTAACTCATCAGCCGTTATTGAATGCATAGAATCAGCAATAGATCATGCTGATATTACAGCAGCACAACTTGATCTAGTTAACGGTCATTTTACAGGTACAAAAGGTGACGCCAAAGAAGCAGGAAATTGGCTTAAAGCTTTACAACTATCAGGAAATCAACTGCCTTATTTTAATTCAACAAAAGGCATGATTGGTCATGCCTTAGCCGCATCTGGCAGTATTGAATTAGTAGGATGTGTTTTACAAATGCAACATGGTTTTATTCATGGCAACTTAAATGCTTATCCTTTAAATGAAAATATTTCAAATGCTATCCCTGCTGCTAATATTCCTGATCTAAGCCTATCAAAAGACATCGATTATATAATTAAGGCTAGTTTTGGCTTTGGCGATGTGAATGCTTGTGTGATATTAAAAAAGTTTGATTAACCTTTGTAAATCAACTTAGAACGCCATCAGTTGCTGTGATTGTTTTTATGAATAAAAAAAGGCAACCTATTTTGTTGCCTTTTGATATTTGGATGATTTTTTAATTAGTATCATACTTATTCTACATTATCAATTACAGTTAAATTAGATATTGTGCCATTTTCTATGGTTATGCTTTCACCGCTGACCGGATTTTCTAAGCTAAAATTGAAGCTTCCGTTTAATTCGCTATCCTTATAATCGGTGATACTAACCTCACCGCTTGATGTTTCAGTATTAAAAAACGTTCCATCACCTTCAGAATATATGACGCTGACAACCGTATTATTGTTGTCATCTTCTAAATGAGAAGCCTCATAAGTTACATTGTCTCCAGGACTAGCCTGTATGATGATTTGAAGTGTTGTACCAGAATCATCTAAATTGACAGATGTCGAATTTGGTGTTTCATCATCTGTTATAATATGAAGCGCATTTCCTTCAAAACTTTTGGCTTCTCCGTTAACAGAAAATGAAACTTCTCCACTTGAATCACTGATATCATTTGTAGGATTACTGTCATCATCACTACAACCTAATAGGACCGATGAAAAAACAGCAACTATTATTAATTCTATACGATATAACATAATCTATATTTTTAAACTTAAACCTTAAAGATAGAAGATAAAAACTGAAATACAGTGAGTCATTATGTATTTTGTACAATATGTTTTGTCTGTGGTAGAAAATTTTTTACTGCACGAGCTATTTAATGCTTAGGTTATATTCAAGTCACAAATCAACAAAAGCTTATTCTATAAATTTAGCCTTTTCATCTGGTGTTGGAATTTTGCATTCATCGCGTTTACCAAACCATTTATATCTGTTTTTTGCAATATAATCGTACCCCCAATCTCTAACCGATGCAGGCAAAATCAGAAACAGTTGTAGCATAGGGTAGAGGCCGTCCATTCTTTTAGCAATCTCAAGAGCAGCCGTAGATTTGATATAGTAAGCGTTCCCGGGATCGATGAGTATGATGGAATCCACCTGCGAAGTGTCTATACCGCGTTCGCGTGTCAATTCTTGACCGATTTCGCTTTGTAAGGAGGCAAACCTAAACCTGTCTTTTTGATCATTTTTGATGATGCGTTGTACGGAGTCATTACAGAAATTGCAGATACCGTCAAACAAAACAATGAGTTTTCCCTCCTCTAATTTATCTGTGCTTTTCATTACTTTACTTTTTCCAATTGATCAGGTGAAATAGTCGTTGTAAAAGCACCGTAATTAACAACAGCCTTGTCTTTTTTAAAAGCTTCTACCGTTCCAACAGCCTTTCCGTCTTCCATTTTTACACGATCTTTAACTTTGATAACCGGCTTAGGTGGCTCGGGTTTTTTAGGGGCTGATTTTTCTTTGGTTTTTTTATTATCTCTTATTTTATCTACCTTTTTGCTAACTTCCTGCCGGGTTTTTTTTTGCTTATTTTGTTGCTTTTTCCTCTCTTTTTTGCTGTTTTGTAGTTTTTTTGCCTTCTCTTTTTCTACAATTTTCATAAAGTTGCTCATCAGGGATTTCTTATTTTGCTGAGACACAAAAACTTCAATAAGTTGATTGATTTTTTCACCCAGACGAATCAATTGTTGATTGGCGTCATATAACTCTTGATAGCGCTCTAACTTATCTTTGATCTTCTCATTGATGTCCCTATATTCTTGCTCTTTTTCATGAATATCCCTTTGTTTTTTTTGATAAGTTTCTGTTTCACGAGATAACTTATGCCTTTCAGTTTGCAGTTTTGCAATGCTTTTATCAAACCTAACTTTCCCGCGCTCTACTTTCTTCTTCGCTCTATTGATCAATCGATAGGGAATGCCGTTTTTCTGTGCTACTTCAAATGTAAAGGAACTTCCAGCTTCACCGAGTTGGAGTTGGAATGTGGGTAATAATGTTTTCCTGTCAAACATCATGTTGGCGTTGACAATGCCCGGCGTATCATTGGCTAACATTTTTAAATTCGCATAATGCGTTGTGATGATGCCGTAAGCTTTCTTCTCAAAAAACTCTTCTAAGCAGGCTTCTGCCAATGCGCCACCCAGTTCAGGATCGGTTCCCGTGCCGAACTCATCGATAAGAAATAGCGTTTGTGCATTACAGTTATTGATAAAATTACGCATATTTTTCAGCCGATAACTATAGGTGCTCAAATGATCAGCGATGCTTTGATTATCACCTATATCGGTCAGTAATTGATCAAAAATGCACATCCTGCTGTATTCATGAACAGGAATGAGCATAGCGCTTTGCAGCATTAATTGAAGTATACCTACCGTTTTTAAAGTAATACTTTTACCACCGGCATTGGGCCCCGAAATGACGATAATTTGCTGTTCCTTATCTAACTTTATATCCTGTGGGTAGGTCTTTTCTTGTTTCTTATTGTTATCTATAAGCAGTAGCGGATGATAAGCATCAACTAACTCTATATGCTGTTCTTTTGTAATCTGAGGTTTAATGCCGTTGTATAATTCTGCATATTTTACTTTAGCAGAAATAATATCAATTTGCGTTAAAATTTGAGTATAACTTTTTAAAAGCTCTTTATGCGGCCTGATAAAATCCGTAAGCCAGAGTAATATCCGTTTAATTTCCTCATCTTCTTCGTATAATAAATGATTGAATTCTCTGTCATATTTTTGGGTGCTAGAGGGTTGCATAAATACGATACTACCGGTTTTTGAATGGCCCATCACTTTGCCGTCTACTCTTTTTTTGTACATAGAGCGTACCGCCAGAACACGCCTATTTTCTAAAGTAGACTCTTTGATATCAGCTAAAACATCATCTTGCTGATATTTTTGAAGTGCTCTGGTAAAACTTGAGCCTATCTTACTTCTCACGTCATTCAGCTGCGCTCTGATATCGGCTAAACGAGCACTGGCATTGTTCCTTATCTCGCCGAACTTGTCTATAACAAGCTCTATAGTATCTACAATTTCGTCAGTTAATTGAACCTGACTTGAGAGTTGATGTAATCGTGGATATAAACCTTTATGTTTATTAAAAAATCTAATCTGCTCATTAGCGGTTTCAGAAAGCGTTTTAATCTTTCTAAAACTGATCAATTCCAGTCGATTATTTTCAATATTAAGCTGATCTAAGGCATGATCAATATTATCAAATCCATGATTAGGAATACTATGATCTTGATATTGTGAAGATTTGTATTCTTCTACCATATCTAAATGGAAAAAAAGCGATCTTTTTTTATCAAAAGGTTGATAAACCAGCGCTTTTTCTTTACCAGATGTTGTGACACAATATTCACTTAATTGTTGACATACCTGAGGATATTCCAGGTCAGTTAAAACTTTATTTGTTATTTTTCCCATCTATTCAAAAATATTACAAAAATAGGTAAGCATGAAGGTTAATATTGATCAAAGTTGGCAAAAAGTTCTACAAGATGAGTTTGATAAGGATTATTTTAAGGAATTAGTTCAATTTGTCAAACAAGAATATCAAAACACCACTTGTTACCCGCCGGGGAATCTCATTTTTAATGCATTTGACCATTGTCTGTTCGATGATACGAAAGTGGTTGTCCTGGGGCAAGATCCGTATCATGGCAAAGGTCAGGCGCAGGGTTTGTGCTTCTCAGTGCCTAATGGAATAGCGCAACCGCCGTCCTTAGAAAATATATTCAAAGAAATCGAACAGGATATCGGTAAGCCACGACCCAATTCCGGCGATCTAACGCGCTGGGCAGATCAGGGAATTCTTTTGCTCAATGCTACATTGACCGTTCGCGCGCATCAAGCGGGTAGCCATCAGGGAAAAGGCTGGGAAAAGTTTACTAATCGGATCATTGAACTTCTATCTGACAGGAAAGAGAATTTGGTTTTCTTGCTTTGGGGTGGTTTTGCCAAGAAAAAGCAAAGCCTAATAGATAAAAATAAACATTTGATACTAACAAGCGGTCATCCATCGCCTTTGAGTGCTAACAAAGGGTATTGGTTTGGGAACAGGCACTTTAGTAAGACCAATGAATATTTGGCAGCTAATGGATTAAAAGGAATAAACTGGTAAAAACTACTTATCAAAAGCTACTTGTTGCTGAGAGTTATAGCTCTGCTTTTGCTGGTAATAAGAATAGGTTTTAGATGTATGGCTGATCTTTTCACAACCATTACAGCTAAAATTAAGTAGAAGAATATTTATAATAATTAAAATCGCAAGTACCCCTAAAATATAAAGCATAACTTTTTTGATTACATCTATTAGTTGTGAGATAATTTAAAAGGTTGCGTTGAAATTAGGTTTTTTACGATATTTATTGGTTTTTTGTTTTTTTTAGTCGAGATATTTATATATCTTATTAGAGATGAGTAAGATTAATTTCTGTATTTTTGATACATTTAAGCTGATGAGATATGGATAAACGTAGAAATCTAATCGAACATCCATCAAAAAAGATATGGCTTATCTTTACTTTCCTGAGCGTAATTGGAATTTTTTTGCTTTTGCTTAGTATGAGCAACCTGTTTACAGAAAGTATATTTAAGGATGGTTTTATGATGCTACATTTCTTGATACTTTTCAATTTGTTCTTTGTGATCAAGCTGAATTATCATTATTTTAAGAACAAAACACAAAATGGGAAATAGCAAAGAACAAGATATTAGATGGCAACAGCGGAGAAGTGCAAATCTGTTTTTTATGGATGTCTCAACCTTTACCCATTAAAATAACAGTAGAACCTTTAGCTTTTTAATTGTTAACAATTTTGAATATCCATATAGATTTGACATTTAAGTTTTTAGATACCATCTTAAGTATAATATCTAATTATCTTAGTCATATACGACCAATTCAAAATTTAAAATTCAAAATTTATAATTTCTTAAGCGGTCAACGCTATTAAGGGAAGGTCAAATCACTAAATTTAAAATCAAAAATTCTTAATTTTAATCCCCGTTGCCGCTCGATTACTTATATAATACCTACGTTCACTAAAGATATTACCAAGCCGCTACCGCACGATTTCATCGTGTGGTAAAGTTTACTTATCAGTAACCAAGGTACTATTTTAATTCTATAATTTACTACTTACTACCTTACGCTTACTTCGATCAACCTTCCTTTTCCTTAGGTTATTACCTAGCCACCCGATACAATCGGGCGGCAGCGAAAGGAAAAATTCCACTTATCAGTAACCAAAGCACTATTTTAATTCCGCACTGCTTCCGCGTTATTCTAAGAGAGGGCAAAAGGTATATAATTAAAAAAAGGTAAACCCTATTTAGGGAAGCTCACAATTAAAATCTAAAACCTGCCTGCCCGCGAAAATCAACTTTCGGGGTCACGCCAGAGGCGTAATTCAAAATTTCTTAAGCGGTCAATCCTATTTAGGAAAGCTCAATCATCTAA
>JAVLBJ010000017.1:23240-33563 GCA_031581455.1 Psychroflexus sp.
GTAATTCAAAATTTCTTAAGCGGTCAATCCTATTTAGGAAAGCTCAATCATCTAATATCTGATATCCAACATCCAACATCCAACATCTAACATCCAACATCTAAAATTTAACATCTTAGTCAGCAAGGAGTAACCCTAAAAGTGATCATCACCTCAAATAACTGGCGCCGTTCACATCGATGATGGTCCCGGAGGAATAGGCCGACTTATCAGAAGCTAAGAACAAAATAGCGTGCGCGATTTCATCGGGTTGGGCCATTCGTTTAAAAGGTGATTCCCGAAGTAGGTTTTCCCTTTCGTTTGGCGTTAAGGTCTTGGTGGCCATATCGGTTTCTGTAAACCCTGGAGCGACGGCTGCCACATAAATTTTATGCGGCGCCAATCGTTTTGCCATCGATTGGGTGAGCGAATTCAAAGCCGCTTTGCTCGCACCGTAGGCAGGTTTGGTAGGTTCTCCGCGAAAAGCGCCGCGCGAACTAACATTGACAATATGACCACCACCGGTCTGCATCATCGCCATTGCGGCCAGAAAACTAAGGTTAGAAGCCGCAAAGAAATTCGTCGCCATGGTATCCTGGAATGCGGTTGACCACTCATCAAGATTGGCTTCCTCAATGTCATGGTCGATTGAAATACCGGCATTATTAACTAAAACATCGAGTTGACCGTGATCAGCTACAAAATCAGCCACCATTTTTTTTATAGCGTTTTGATCTGAAATATCACACGGGTAAAGTTGGTGATGATTTCCTTCAAGCAATGCTAAGGTTTTTTCTGCCTCATCAGTCTGGTTTTTATAATTGATACCAACATGAGCTCCATGTTCTGCAAAAGCCATAGCTGTGGCTTTTCCTATACCGCGAGAACCGCCAGTAATCAACACTTTTTTTCCTTTAAAATTCATCAATCCGTTTTAATAAAACGTAAATTTAATTCATTTTTTGATCTTACAATTATTTAGCTATCTATTTACCACCACAAATTTGATACTTTATTTAACACTTGACTTTTTATAAAAATTTATAAATTAGTTGGCTAATAAATTGTAAAAATGCTTGTTAAACTTTATGGAAGCGCTGTATTTGGTGTAGAGGCTACTACCATTACTATTGAAGTTAATATAGATCAGGGTATTGGATATCATTTAGTAGGTTTGCCTGATAATGCTATTAAAGAAAGCAGCTTTAGAATTCAGGCAGCTTTAAAAAACATCAATTATAAATTTCCCGGAAAAAAAATAACGGTCAATATGGCGCCTGCAGATTTAAGGAAAGAAGGCTCGGCTTATGATTTGAGTCTTGCGGTTGGAATTTTAGCGGCTTCTTCTCAAATTCAATACGATGGAATAGATGATTATTTAATCATGGGTGAGCTTTCCTTGGACGGCAGTTTACAACCTATTAAAGGCGCATTACCTATTGCTATTAAGGCTAGAGAAGAAGGCTATAAAGGCTTTATATTACCGCAGCAAAATGCAAAAGAAGCAGCTATCGTAGACAATTTAAAGATTTACGGCGTAAATAATATATCAGAAGTGATCAACTTTTTTGATAAAGGTCATGAGCTGGAGGCAACCGAGTTTGATACCCGTAAATTATTTTATGAGAATCTGGAAAAGCCCAAGTTTGATTTTGAAGAGGTAAAAGGTCAGGAATCTATCAAACGCGCTATGGAAATTGCCGCAAGCGGCGGTCATAATATGATTATGATTGGGCCACCTGGTTCAGGTAAAACCATGTTAGCTAAAAGGCTTCCCAGTATTTTACCGCCTATGAGTCTTGATGAAGCACTGGAAACAACAAAAATACATTCTGTTGTAGGTACTGTAGGAGAAGATACCGGCTTGCTCACGGAAAGACCGTTTCGTTCGCCACACCATACGATTTCAGATGTGGCATTGGTCGGAGGAGGAAGTTATCCGCAACCTGGTGAAATTTCGCTTTCGCATAATGGCGTTTTGTTTTTAGATGAACTTCCTGAATTTAAAAGAACCGTTTTAGAAGTAATGCGACAACCACTAGAAGATAGGGAAGTAACCATTTCCAGAGCCAAATTCACTGTCACTTATCCATCCAGTATTATGTTAATAGCCAGTATGAATCCAAGTCCCGGTGGTTATTTTAATGATGGAGATGCACCGGTGACTAATTCTGCTGCGGAAACACAACGTTACTTGAGTAAAATCAGCGGCCCATTATTAGACAGAATTGATATTCATATAGAGGTAACGCCAGTACCATTTAGTCAGCTCAGCGATGAACGTAAAGGAGAATCTAGCTTGTCTATAAGACAAAGGGTAGTGAAGGCCAGAGATATACAAAAAAAGAGATTTAAAGATGAAAAAGGCACGCATTATAACTCCCAAATGGCCGTGAAACAAATAAGAAAGTTTTGTGCATTAGATGAAGCTTCTAAAGAATTATTAAAAACAGCTATGGAACGCTTAAATTTATCGGCTAGAGCCTATGATCGGATATTAAAGGTGGCAAGAACTATAGCCGACTTAGATGGCTTAGAAGCTATAAAAGGTGAACATATTAGTGAAGCTATTCAATATAGAAGTCTGGATCGCGATGGCTGGCTGGGATAAAATTACAACATGAACTGGAAACAAGCAATTGATGATTTTCAAATTTATTTACGCCTTGAACGAGCTATGGCAGATAATTCAATTAATAGTTATGTATATGATATTCAAAAGTTTGAAAATTATATCAAGGATCATAAATCCGATTTAAAGCCAATAAATGTTGATAACGAGATACTAAAATCATTTGTATATGATATTTCTAAAATTGTCAATGTAAAAACTCAGGCCAGGATAATATCCGGCTTACGTAGTTTCTTTGATTACTTGATATTAGAAAATTACAGAGATGATAATCCCGTAAAAAAATTAGCTTTACCTAAAACCGGTAGAAATTTACCCCTAACGCTGAGTACTGATGAGATAGATCAAATGATAGAAGCTATTTTGATCAAAACCAGGCAGAATCAACGTAACGCCGCTATCATTGAAACGCTTTACAGTTGTGGAATACGCGTTTCGGAATTAGTCAATCTAAAATTCTCTGATATCTATCACGAGGAAGAAATCATCAAAATTAACGGTAAAGGTAGTAAAACACGTTTTGTGCCGATTCCAAGAACAGCCTTAGAGGCGATTGATAATTATAAAAAAAGAGATAGGAATTACAAAAATCCGGATGATAAATCTGCTGATTTCGTTTTTCTCAATCAGAATGGAAGACCTTTAACGCGAGCCATGATATTTACCATTGTAAGACAAGCCGCTTCGTTAATTGGCCTAAATAAAAAAATAAGCCCACATACATTCAGACATTCTTTTGCCACTCATTTACTGGAAAATGGCGCTGATCTTAAGACGATTCAACAAATGTTAGGTCATGAGAGTATTACAACAACTGAGGTTTATACACATATAGATCAATCTCATTTACGCAGAGTGGTAGATCAGTATCATCCGCGGAAAAAATTTAAAAACTTAAAAGGTTGATAATGCTCAGCTGAACTTGTGTTTAAGATTGTAAATTAGCGTTTAAAATTATGGAAAAATTAAGTTTTACAAATAATGATCAGATAGATATGCTAGGTTTAGGAACCTGGAAATCAAATAGCGATGAAATTAAGACAGCTATACATGCCGCTTTAGATGCAGGATATCGTCATATTGATTGTGCTTATGTGTATGGCAATGAAGCAGCTATAGGCGAAGCTTTACAAGATTATTTTGCTAATCATGATTTAAAACGCGAAGACATTTGGTTGACTTCTAAATTATGGAATACCGCTCATTTACCCCATCATGTTCAGCCAGCCTTACAGGAAACCTTAAATGCGCTTAAAACAGATTATTTAGATTTATATTTAATGCACTGGCCGGTGGCTTTTCAACCAGACCTTAAAGGATTTCCTGGCGATACTAATGATTTTCTGTCATTAGAAGAAGCGCCACTTATTGACACCTGGGAAGCCATGCTTGAACTTAAAAAAGAGGGGTTGATCAAACATGCCGGAGTTTCAAACTTTAGCGAGAAAAAATTAAAGCACTTAATCGATAAAGCCAGTGATAAACCGGAGATGAATCAAATTGAATTACATCCTTATCTACAGCAAGATGCTATGTTAGAGTTTGCAAATCAACATGGTATACATTTAACCGCTTATTCACCTTTGGGAAGTAAAGACAGAATTCCACAAATGAAAGCGCCGGATGAACCAAGTTTATTAGAGAATCCGGTGATTAATGATATAGCTTATAAACACAAAGCTTCACCAGCTCAAATATTGATCAAATGGGCGATCGAGCGTAAAACAATCGTGATTCCTAAATCTACAAACCCAGAGAGGATCATGCAGAACTTTGAAAGTACACAGATCGAATTAGATCAATCAGATCATCAAAAAATTAAAGAACTAGATCAGCATTTCCGTTATGTGAATGGAAAATTCTTTGAAACAGAAGATGGTAAATACGAAAACATCTTTGATGAATAAAACATAAACCATGAAAAAAACAACGCTCATCTTAATGCTCTGCTTAATAAGCTTAGCCGTTTCAGGACAAACCACCATTATTCATTGTGGTCACTTATTTGATGCGGAATCAGCTAAAGTTAAAGGTAAACATACTTTAATTATCAATGCAGATACCATAACAGCGGTAGAAAAAGGGATTGTAACGCCCAGAATGAAAAATGCAACAGTTGTAGATTTATCAGACTACACGGTAATGCCGGGCTTGATAGATTTTCATGTTCATATAGAAAGCGAAACCAATCCTAATAAATATCTTGAACCCTTCCAGTTGACCGATGCCGATGTGGCCTTTAATAGTCAGGTGTTTGCTAAAACCACACTTATGGCCGGATTTACAACTGTAAGAGATGTAGGTGGAAGAGGTGTAAATATTGCACTGCGCGATGCTATCGATAAAGGTAAAGTGACAGGACCGCGGATCTTCACCAGCGGTAAAGCCTTAGCGACAACTGGTGGCCATGCCGACCCAACAAGTGGTAATAATTATCAATATATGGGTGATCCCAAGGCTAAAGAAGGTGTGGTGAATGGAGAAGCATCGGCTAAAAAAGCTGTGCGACAGCGTTACAAAAATGGTGCTGATTTAATCAAAATAACAGCGACGGGCGGCGTGCTCAGTGTGGCCAAGAATAGCTCCAATCCCCAATTCTCCGTAGAGGAAATCAAAGCCATTACATCCACCGCAGACGATTATGGATTTCATGTGGCGGCGCATGCTCACGGTGATGAAGGTATGCAAAGAGCGATATTGGGTGGCGTTAAAACCATTGAACATGGCACACTTATGAGTGAGCAGACCATGGAAATGATGAAAGAGCATGATGTTTATTTAGTCCCTACCATTATCGCGGGAAAGTATGTGACAAAAATGGCTAAAGTAGAAGATTATTACCCCGAAGTGGTAGTGCCTAAAGCATTAGAGATAGGCCCTAAAATTCAATCTACTTTTGGAAAAGCCTACAAAAAAGGCGTGCCGATAGCTTTTGGAACGGATGCCGGTGTTTTCCCTCACGGACAGAATGCTAAAGAGTTTAAATATATGACTGAGGCTGGAATGCCCCTTTTTGAAGCTTTACAAGCAGCTACAATCACAAATGCTGCTATCTTAAAACAACAAGATGTTTTAGGGCAGCTTAAAAAAGGTTTTTTTGCTGATCTGATTGCCTTAGAAGGCACATTAGATGAAGCGGCTGTTAATAAATTATCCGATGTAAAATTTGTCATGAAAAATGGAAATATCTATAAACAACCTAAACAATAAATGTCCTATGAAATTTATCTATTCAATTTTGATTCTAAGTATCATTTTAGCCGGTTGCCAAGGCGAAAACAATAAAAAACAAGATGAGGCTAAAGACAATAAAAATGCTCAAAAAGAACAAAAAACCGGTCAAAAGCCTGAAATAGTCCCTATACAGCATGCCACCTTTTTTATGAAATGGGGCGATAAAAATATTTACGTTGATCCCGTTGGAGGCAAGCAAGCTTTTGAAAAATTCCCAAGTCCTGATATGGTATTGATTACAGATATCCATGGAGATCATTTAAGCGTTGAAACCTTAAAAAGTATAGGTCAGGATTATAGAATAATCGCCCCGGAAGCAGTTTATGATAAATTACCTGAATCACATAAAGCTTTAACAACGGTAATGAAAAACAATGAAAGAAAGACTTTAGATGGCTTCTCGATTAACGCAATTCCAATGTATAATACCAGTAAATCCCGCAAGCAATACCATGTAAGAGGAAGAGGTAACGGCTACAAAATAATACACGATAATTTTTCACTTTATATTAGCGGAGATACAGATGTTACTAAGGAAATGTTGGCATTAAAGAATATAGACCATGCTTTATTATGCATGAATTTACCTTATACGATGGATTATAAACATGCTGCTAAAGGTGTTCTAAAATTTCAACCGGATGTAGTGACTCCTTATCATTACAGAGGAAAAAAAGACGGTGCTACTTATTATGAAAATGTGGAAGCTTTCGAAGAAGAAGTCAAATCTGTTACAGACAAAATTGATGTTCAGTTAATGGAATGGTATCCTAACAAGTCCTCTTAGTTTTTATTAACTGATTCCAATATATCTTTGATATGAAAGTCATTAAATACATTATTAGTTCGTTATTGATGATAATACTATTAGTGTTATTAACTGACTGTTCTCCAACTAAAAAAACTGCTGACACAAGAAAAATGGACGTTACTAAAACAAAGGAACCAGATACCATAACCATTAAAAATGATAGCCTTAATTATGAAATCAAAATCTTAGAAGTAGGCTTTTTCGGATGGTTGCAAACGCAAAGACCACGTGGCTATTATAGCCAGAGTTATCTGGAAAATTGGAATCAACAGTACGTGACCCAATACAATATCCGCGTGAACAATGCTTTACAATATGGACGAAACCTATATCCCCGAAGAATAGAATATGATGCGGATACGGATTATGGCTATGAGGTCAATTATTTGTTATTCCATTTCTTTAAATTTTTTGAACAGAAGTATAATCAAAACTTATTACGTTAAATGCTGGAAAAGCTAAAGAACAAGTGGAATATAAAGTCTAATTTCCAACTCATCATCATACTGATAGTTTTCTCAATAACGGGTTCTGCATCGCTTTATGTCGGGAAACCCGTCTTGAATTGGCTCGATTTACAAAGAACGAACTTCGATCCGGATTTTATTTGGGGCGGTTTGAGCTATTATACCTTAAGGATACTTGTTATTTTTCCTATCTATCAGGTTCTGTTGATACTCATAGGAAGCTTACTGGGGCAGTTCCAATTCTTCTGGGCCATCGAAAAGAAAATGTTGAAAAGGTTTAAATTCTGGTCATCCAAGACTTAATTTTCCTATTTTTGTTGCTATGAATTTAAGGGTTTTATCCTTTCTGCTCGTTCTGCTGATCAACCTCACTTATGTGGACCTACACGCCTATTCCCACATATTAGGTGACGAGGATCCTATCGAGTCCTGTGAGCATGATGATTTTTTCAGGACTGGTGAAAACTTCCCATCCTTTAATTTACCGGAACGATCAGGGAAAATTCCCCGGAACATCCTTGTCAACATTTTTGATGAGCCAGTAAAGCCACAATGTAATACCGGTCATCAATTCCTGGATTTTCATTATACCAACTTACCACCACCGGAACTGTTTTAATTAAGACGAAAAGTACAAGAACTTATTATTAATTAAAATAGATCAAACCCCATGATATTTAAAAGATTAGTAGGGATAGCTATGCTTGCCAGCTTCCTGATAACAAACAATATGCAAGCACAAAAAGAATATTTTTCCATTTCAGGTACGGTTACCGAAAAAGAAGGAAATGGAATTGAATATGTAGAAATTTTTATTCCCGAGCTGAACAAAGGAACGGTATCGGATCAAGAAGGAAAGTTCACGCTCAAAAAAGTACCGGCCGGCCAACAATTGGTCGTTTTTACCAAATTAGGTTTTGGTGAAAAAAGCCGAAAAATTCAAGTGAATAAGGATATTGAAGATATAGCTATCACTTTAGAACAGACCGAGTTCAAATTTGATGCGGTTGTCGTTACCGGAACACCATCGGTATCGGACCCCATGCGAAGTACGGCTGAGGTCAATGTATTATCCGGCAGGGATATGTTCCAAAGACAAAAGGCTTCCCTGGGAAGGACCATCGACCAAATTTCCGGCGTACGTTCCATCAATACGGGAAATAACGTAGGAAAACCCGTCATCCGCGGTTTAAGCGGTAGTAGGATTAGAATACTCCACAACAATATCCCACTGGATTATCAACAGTACGGCGTAAGACACATGCCGCCTATCGATCCCTATCTGGCCAGAAGGATCGAAGTGGTCCAGGGACCGTCCAGCGTCTTGTACGGTAGTGATGCCTTAGGCGGCGCAATCAATTATATTCCGCTTCATCCTCATTTTGATGATTCGAAGTATGTGAAAGCCGAAATATTATCGGACTATAACAGCAATAATGATCAATATACCGGCGGTGCCAAATTCGAGGCCAGCAATGGCCAATGGGGCATTTCCGGCGGCCTGACCTATAAGAACGCGGGAAACATGACCACAGCGGATGCGCCTACTTTCGATCCCGATCAACCGGATGAAACCGCCAATTTACCCAAATTTTCCGGAGAATTGGACAACACCGATTTCGAGCAGACCAACGCTACGGTAACGGTCGAGAATTCCGGCGACTACGGGAATATTTCCCTGAACTACACCCGATGGGCGAACGAACATAATTTCTTGTTGCCCAATGGAAAAGGCTTAGGCCAATTCATCAGCAACGATATCTTACAATTAAAGGGAACTTTTGTGTTATCCGATCAGTTAAAACTAAAGCCTAACCTTACTTTTTCCAGCAATCTCCGCCAATCCAATCCCGGCGGCGAAACCCGCGACCAGTTGCCAGATCCCAGCGATCGTGCGCATCTGGATATTCTACGGGATGCCTATAATGCAGAAGTGGAACTCGCCCACGACTTTGGCCAATTATCAGGCGTGCTTGGCATGATCAGCAGATATACGGACCAGGATACCCGAGGATTGAACGAGCCTTTAGTGCCTGATGCTGAGATCACGGAATTCGGCATCTTTGCTTTTGAGGAATACGAGTTGGACCAACTCACCCTGACCGGCGGACTGCGATTGGACTATCGTACCCAGGAAGCAACGCCAAATGCCGATCTCAATTTACCCGATACGGATGCCGGCGAGACCGATGACGTACTGGAGCAGGATTATACCGTATTTTCCGGTTCGCTGGGCGCGAACTATTCCTTTACGGAGGAATTTTCCGTTGCGGCCAACATCGGTAGAGGTTTTAGAGCACCCAGCATCTTCAATCTACACGTAAATGGCGTTCACGGCGGAATCGCTGCTTTTCAAAAAGGCGACCCTGATCTGGATCCCGAGACCAGCTTTAATACGGATCTGAACTTCAAATACCGATCGGCCAAGTTCAAAGCCAACGCCTCTTTATACCGCAACGCCATCAATGATTATATCTTCCTGGTCAATACAGGTGAGAGCATCCCGGATGGACCGCCGATCCTCCAAACCGTTCAGGGCGATGCCGTCATCAGCGGTGCGCATTTGAGCGCCAATGCTCAGGTATTGCCATTCCTTAGCCTTAATGCCAATATGGAAATCATCAATGGAGAAAGCAATGAAGATAACTTAGAAGAAGTGGATGAACTCCCACTAATGCCGGCCAATCGTCTCGGCGGTGGATTTGAGGTCAATTTTGAGGATTTCTCCTTCGTCAAGAACCCGGTTTTCGCAGCCGATGTGGACCACGTCTTTTCCAAAGATGCCGCCGGCAGATATGAACCTTTCTGGCAATTTGGTCCCGCCTTTCCTTTTGGTAGGGCTTCAACCGATGCCTATACCTTGCTGAACGCTTCCTTTGATTTTGATGTGAACGTTCAGGACCAATTGATGAACATCAGCATCTACGGCGAAAACCTGACCGATGAAACCTATCGGGATTTTCTGGACACCTATAAAGGTTACGCCTTGAATCCGGGCATTAACGTAGGCGTCCGCGTCAACATACCGATAACAATCGTAGAGCAATAATTCTTTTTAAAGCTGAATTTTTGAATAGTAACAACAAGCGATCCGAAGCGGTCGCTTGTTTTTTTATTAAGGTTTTTGTAGGTTAATTGTCTTTGGATTGTGTAGTTGTTAGGATTTTTTTAGATTTATTGAAAATTTTTATCTAGGTTTA
>JAVLBJ010000018.1:0-31597 GCA_031581455.1 Psychroflexus sp.
TATTAGATTTAATATGTTAGATAAATGACCTTTGACCTTTGACCTTCCCTAAATAACGTTGACCGTTTTGGTTATTATTCATTGGAATATTTACTTTGATATTCTAATTAATAATCCGGTTTTAATAGCAAGGTATCAAAGCTATAAAAAACGCCAAATGCTGTTTATGGCTGCCATTGCTTGATTTTTCTGAATTTCAATAGGAAACTAATAAAAAAATAGCTAAAACCGAGTTTTATTTCCAGTAAATTATCACTCATCATATCCATTTTTAAAAAATTAATTTATATTTGTTCAACATAACAAACTTTAAACTTTTACTTCCTAGAAGATAAGTTTGTTAATCCAAGCTTATCGTTAACCTAAATTAACGATATGCAAAAAAGAAGACTATCAGCCTTAGAAATCGTCTATTTAAGTTTCGGTTTTTTAGGTATTCAAATGGGATTTGCCCTTCAGAACGCTAATGCCAGCCGTATATTACAATATTTTGGTGCTGATGTACATCAGTTATCGTGGTTTTGGCTTATAGCTCCTATAATGGGACTCATAGTTCAGCCCTTAGTTGGACATTACAGTGATAATACATGGACAAAACTTGGTAGGCGAAAGCCTTATTTTTTAGTTGGTGCTATTTTGGCGTCAGTAGGATTGGTTTTACTTCCACAGGCAGACTTATTCATAGCATTTTTACCTGCTTTATGGGTAGGAACAGGTATGCTTATGATTATGGATGCTTCATTTAATATTTCTATGGAGCCATTTAGGGCTTATGTAGCTGATATTTTAAATGAAGAGCAAAGAACCGTAGGTTTTACAACACAAACCGTACTTATAGGTATAGGAGCAGTCGTAGGTTCCTGGTTACCTTATATATTATCAGAATTTTTTGGGATTGATAACAGAGCTGAAGAAGGAACTGTTCCCCTGAATTTAATACTCTCATTTATCATTGGCGCTGCCGTTTTAATCATAACCATACTGGTTACTGTATTTACGGTAAAAGAATATACACCTGAAGAAGTAGATCAAATTGAAAAGGCTAAAGCTGATAGCGTAGATCAAATAGAAGCAGAGCCTGATGAAAAGGCCAAATTAACTGATATTTTTAAAGATTTTGTCAAAATGCCAGCTACCATGAAACAACTTAGCTGGGTTCAGTTTTTCTCCTGGTTTGGTTTATTTGGGATGTGGGTTTTTTCAACGCCAGCTGTTGCGCAGCACTTTTATGGTCTGCCTCATACAGATTCTTCAAGTGAAGCTTTTAATGAAGCCGGAGATTGGGTAGGACTTTTATTTGGCATTTACAATCTTGTATCTATACCCGTAGCATTATCTTTAGGTTATATTTCAAAACAAATAGGGAGAAAAAACACCCACATGTATTCCTTATTCATAGGGTCTATCAGTTTTATTTCCATCTATTTTATGCCTGATCGCTACTGGCTTATTTTACCTATGATAGGTATAGGGGTTGCCTGGGCAAGCATATTATCTATGCCGTATGCTATCTTAGCTGGCGCGATCAACCCGAAAAAAATGGGCGTCTATATGGGTATTTTTAACTTTTTTATTGTTTTACCTCAAATTTTAAATGGAATAATAGGCGGGCCGATGGTAAAATATTTATATGGTAATCAGGCGATTTTTTCTTTAGTGCTTTCAGGTGTAAGCATGCTTATCGCTGCATTTTTAGTGGTAAGAGTTAAAGATGTAGACGATGTAAAATCTAACTAAAACTTAATTTAATGAACAAAAAAAAATCTATTATATTTGATCTTGATGGTGTCATCGTCGATACAGCTAAATTTCATTTTTATACATGGCGTAACCTGGCAAAAAAACTAGATATAGACTTTGATAAAAAAGACAATGAACAGCTTAAAGGGGTAAGCCGTATTGAATCTTTAAAAAAGATACTTCAATGGGGTGGTAAGTCAATTTCTGATGAGCAATTTAATCAATTGATGCATGACAAAAATGAAGCGTATTTATCTTACGTTGATCAAATGACCGCAGATGATATTCTTCCAGGCGTTATGCCTATACTCAATTTTTTAAAACGTCAAAATGTTAAGATGGCGTTAGGCTCAGCCAGTAAGAATGCCAAAAGGATATTAGCCAATGTGGAATTAGATAATTTCTTCGACGAGATTGTAGACGGTTTAACGGTTATAAAAGCTAAACCTGACCCGGAAGTATTCTTAAAAGGGGCAGAATTGCTGAATGTAGAGCCAAAGCACTGTCTGGTATTTGAAGATTCTATTGCAGGTATAGAAGCTGCTAACAGGGCAAATATGTTAAGTATTGGTATAGGCGATCAACAAACATTAGCGCAGGCTAAATACTGTTTTAATGATTTTACAGAAATTCGCGAAGAATTTTTCATAGAATTAGGATTTGAAATTTCTAAATTAAAAACAAAATAAATGAATCAAGATTATATAAAGGCAAATGAGTGGTCACTTATTGAAGAAGGATTTGACCCGGGAAGTGTAAAATCATCAGAAAGTTTATTTAGCTTAGGTAACGGTGCTATGGGGCAACGGGCTAATTTTGAAGAAACTTATTCAGGAGAAAGCTTTCAGGGAAGCTACATAGGTGGTATATACTACCCTGATAAAACCAGAGTAGGCTGGTGGAAAAACGGATATCCTAAGTACTTTGCAAAAGTCCTAAACGCTCCAAATTGGATAGGTATTGACATCAAAATTGATGATGAGGTTTTTGATATGCATCAGTGCGAGCATATAAGTGATTATCGCAGAGAGCTAAACATGAAAGAAGGCTGGCATTTAAGAACGTTTAAAGCAAAGCTGTCTAATGGTTTAGAAATAGAAGTAGAGGCTAAGCGCTTCTTAAGTCTGAAATTCAACGAAGTAGGAGCTATTCATTATCAAATAAAACCCCTTAACCAAGACGCCAGAATAGAATTTCAACCTTATGTAGATGCGGGCATAACTAATCAGGACTCTAACTGGGATGATAAATTCTGGGATATAACTCATGTAGAAACTATTGATAACAAGGGTTTTGTGCATTCTCATACACTTAAAACATTTTTTCATATATGTACCTTTATGCAAGCTGATGTCTATTTAGATAATCAGAAAGTCAAACAAAACCTAAATAGATCAGAAACAGAACATATTGCTAAATTATCATACGATACCAAAGTTAAAAGGGGACAAAATTTTTCAATCGTAAAATACGGTGGCTATACAACATCATTAAATCATGCCAAGGCAGATTTACAGAATGCAGCCCAATCTGTTCTTAGCGAAGTTTCTAAGCTCGGGTTTGAAAAATTACTACAAACGCAAAAGAATGCCTGGGAAAAAATCTGGCATATGAGTGATATTACAATAGATGGTGATATAAAAGCTCAACAAGGTATTAGATTTAATATTTTTCAATTAAATCAAACCTATACAGGTGAAGATGATAGATTAAACATTGGGCCAAAAGGCTTTACAGGTGAGAAATATGGAGGTAGCACTTATTGGGATACAGAGGCTTATTGTCTACCATTTTATATGGCAACTAAGGATGAAGATGTAGCTAGAAATCTTTTAAAATACAGGTATGATCAATTAGATAAAGCTATAGAAAACGCTGAAAAACTGGGTTTTAAAGATGGCGCCGCCCTCTATCCTATGGTCACCATGAATGGGGAAGAATCGCATAATGAATGGGAAATTACTTTTGAAGAAATCCATAGAAATGGAGCCATTGCTTTTGCTATTCATAACTACCTACGTTTTACTAATGATTACGCCTATGTAGTAGAGATGGGAATGGAAGTGCTTATTGCTATTGCTAAATTCTGGTGTCAGCGTGTTAATTTTTCAGAGCCTAAACAAGCCTATGTCATGTTAGGGGTTACTGGGCCAAATGAATATGAAAATAATGTTCACAATAACTTTTACACTAATTATATCGCTAAGTGGTGTATTGAATATATGATTGATCATCTTGATAAAATTGAGAAGCAATACATTGATGATTATAGACGTATCATCAATAAAACCAAACTTAACTCTACTAAGGTTGCTGATATGAAGGAAGTAGCTTCTAAAATGTATTTGCCTTATTCTGAAAAGCACCAGGTCTATATTCAGCAAGACGGTTTCCTCGATAAAGAAATTGTACCGGTTAAAAAGTTAAGTGAATCTGATTTGCCGCTTAATCAAAATTGGTCGTGGGATAGAATTTTGCGTTCACCTTATATCAAACAAGCAGATACTTTACAGGGTTTCTACTTTTTTGAAGATGATTTTGCCATAGATCAAATTGAAAAACATTACGATTTTTATGAACCTTTAACCGTTCATGAATCCTCATTGTCACCTTGTGTTCATTCTATTTTAGCATGTAGACTAAATAGAATTGAAAAGGCCTATCAGTTATATTTAAGAACTTCCAGGTTAGATCTTGACGATTATAACAAAGAGGTTGAAGAGGGTTGCCATATCACAAGTATGGCCGGTACTTGGATGAGTATAGTTGAAGGTTTTGGTGGTTTTAGAGTGAAAAAAGGTAAGCCTCATTTTACACCAAAAATCCCTGAAAATTGGCATTCTTATTCCTATAAAATCAACTTTAGGGGTGATATCATAAAGGTGAAAACGCAAAAAGATAAAACAGAGATACATCTTGAAGGTGATGATGAACTCAGAATTACTTTAAATGGAGAGAGAACAACGCTAGAACCTAATCAATCAAAAGTTTTTAATCATGCCTAAAACTGTCATTAGCTATTCATTAATCGCTTTTTTTTTAACTATGTTATCTCATTCTCAAATAGATAGGGTGGAACCTTCCAACTGGTGGGTTGGTTTTAATGATTCTTCATTACAACTATTAGTTAAAGGAGACGATATTAAAAAAGCTAATGTAAAAATCGATGCGGAAGGTGTAGAATTAAAAAAAGTACATCAGGCAGATAGCCCCAATTATCTTTTTATCGATTTAAATATCAATCGAAATGCTAAGCCGGGTACTTTTAAAATCAATTTTGAGACAGCTGATAATGAGTTTTTTAGCATTGATTATGAATTAAAGGAAAGAAAGCGCGATTCAGAAGATTTTGAAGGATTTAGCAGTAAAGATGCCATTTATCTGATTACACCGGACAGATTTGCTAATGGTGATGCTTCTAATGATGTGGTAAAAAGCATGCGCGAAACTAATTTAGATAGATCTGATAATTATGCAAGACATGGTGGTGATATTCAGGGAATTATAGATCATTTAGATTATATAGAAGAAATGGGTTTTACAGCTATTTGGTCTAGTCCTTTATTAGAGAACAACATGCCTAATTCATCATATCACGGTTACGCGATTACCGATTTTTATAAAGTTGACCCCAGGTTTGGTGATTTAGCGACCTACAAAACCTTAGCTAAAGAAGCTCAAAAAAGAGGGATCAAATTGATCATGGACATGGTAGCTAATCACTGCGGAAGTGAACACTGGTGGATGAAAGATTTGCCTTATAATGATTGGATTAATGGGCAAAAGGCTTATGAAAACGGGGAAGATGTTCCTATTACTACGCATAGAAGAACCACAAACCAAGACCCTTATGCCTCAGATTTTGATAAAGAAAAAATGTCTGAAGGCTGGTTTGTTGATACCATGCCTGATTTGAATCAGCAAAATCCTATGATGGCTAAATATACTATTCAAAACGCTATTTGGTGGATTGAAACCCTGCATTTAGGAGGCATACGCCAGGACACCTATCCTTATCCTAATAAAAATTTTATGGCTAAATGGTGTAAAGCCATCATGAATGAATATCCTAACTTTAATATTGTTGGAGAAGAGTGGAGCTATAATCCGCTTTTAGTTGGTTTTTGGCAACATGATGATACAAGCGATGGGTATCAATCTTTTTTACCAACCACTATGGATTTTCCTATGCAGCAAAATATCATTGATGGGCTTAATGAAGACGAGGCATGGGATACCGGGTTGATAAAAATATATGAAGGTTTAGCAAATGATTTTTATTATTATGATCCCCAAAGCATTATGTTATTTGCTGATAATCATGATATGGATAGAATTCATACCTGGTTAAACCAAGATGTGCAAAAGACAAAAATTGCCATGGGCTTAATTTTAAGCCTACCGCGGATTCCTCAGGTCTATTATGGTACTGAAATTCTTATGGAAAATTCTGATAACCGTGGTGATCATGGACTTATCCGTACTGATTTTCCGGGTGGCTGGGAAGGAGATAAAAGCAATGCTTTTAAATCAACAGGCTTGACAAAAAGGCAGATTGATTTTCAATCTTATATGAAAAAGCTATTAAACTTTAGAAAAACATCAAAAGCTCTACAATTTGGTGAAACCACTCATTTTGCCCCATTTGAAGGCACTTACGCACTTTTTAGATATCATGAAGATCAGACAGTAGCTATATTGATCAATAAGCATGACAAAGCTAAAACTGTTCAAACAGAGCGGTTTTCAGAATTAGAATTAGGAGGTTCCAGTTTAAAAAATGTAATTTCGGGTGAGTCGATGATTTGGGATGATAAAATCACATTAGAGCCAGGGGTCATGATATTAACAACCCAATAAACAAATGAGAAACCCAAGCATACTGCTTCTCCTTTACTTCGCACTAATTTTATTAGTACTTGCTTGTAATAAGGGTAACGAAAGTGAAGATAATATCGATCATAAGCCTTTTGAAAAGGTTGATTCTATTCAGTTAGCTGGCGGCGAATTATATAGAGTCAAGGATTTTGATTCTAAATATGTTTCACCCAGGCATATCGATGTTTGGCAGCCTCAGGATTTTGACCCTCAAGATGATTATCAAATATTGTGGATGCATGATGGGCAAATGCTTTTTGATAAATCAAAAACGTGGAATAAACAGGAATGGGGAATAGACGAAAATCTAACTAAATTAATAGAAGCAGGAAAAATTCCTCCTACACTGGTTGTAGCCACCTGGAATGTCTCTGAAAACAGACATGCTGATTACTTTCCTGAAAAGCCATATAATAACTTAGATAGCTTGCAAAAAAAACAATTATTAAATTATAATAAACAAAACAGTGACAGGCTTTTTCAGCAGTCACCTAATGCTGATGATTACCTGAAATTTTTAGTTCAGGAAGTAAAACCTATGGTAGAAAAAAGTTTTCAGGTAAATGTAAATAAGACAAATACCACGGTAGCAGGCTCAAGTATGGGCGGATTGATCTCTTTTTATGCCCTTGCGGAATATCCTCGGGTTTTTGGTAATGCTATATGTATGTCCACGCATTGGCCCGGTGGTATGCCATTTAAAGAAAATCCCTTTCCAGAGGCTTTTTTTCATTACTTAGATAATAAATTACCTGACCTTAAAACACATAAATTTTATTTTGATTTTGGCACAGCGACTTTAGACGAGCTTTATCCGCAATATCAAAAACCTGTTGATAGTTTATTTGCTAAAAATGGCTTTGGTGAAAATCGGTTTAAAAATTTAAAATTTGAAGGTCATAAGCACCACGAAGAATATTGGTTTAAACGAATAGGGAATGCTGTTTTATTTACTTCAAAATCTACTGAATAATGAAATTACAATATAAGTTTACATTATGGCTGCTTGCATTTTTCTTTACAGTTAGTGCGCAAAACCCAGACAGAACACTCGATGGTTTTGATGTTAAGGACGGTAAAATCAGTATTTACACAAATCAAGGTGAGTATCAAATTCAATATTACTCAGATGATGTTATTGAGAATCAATTTGTTCCCACAGAAGATATGGCCGTGGATGAGTCTCATGCCGTTATTCAACAACCCTTAGAACTCGATATCGAAATTGAAAAACATAAGACAAAAATTGTTTTTAATACCTCTGGGATTGATGTGCATTTACATAAAAATCCATTTCAGATTAGTTTTTACAGAGGTGATGAATATATCATCAGTGAAAAAGAAGGCTATCAACCTAAAAAGGAAGGCTTTGATATCAACTTCAACTTAACAGAAACTGAAATATTGATGGGTGGCGGCGCAAGAGCGCTAAGTATGAATAGGCGAGGCCATAAACTCAAGCTATACAATAGAGCGCATTATGGATATGAAACAAGGTCTGAGCTGATGAATTACACTTTACCTATTGTATTATCGTCGCAAAAGTATCTGCTTCATTTTGATAATCCTACGACCGGATATTTAGATTTAGATGCTCAATATAACAACACCTTAAGCTACCATGCTATCAGCGGCCCAAAAAAATATCAATTAGTAGCAGGGAATGATTGGACCACTAATTTATCAGGTTACACAAAACTTACAGGTCGTCAACCATTGCCACCTAGATGGGCATTTGGTAATTTTTCCAGCAGATTTGGTTATCACTCTCAGGAAGAAGTCCTTCAGACCGTTGATAGATTTAAAGAAAAAAACATCCCTTTAGATGCTATCATATTAGATTTATTCTGGTTTGGGAAGCGTATGAAAGGAACCATGGGCAATTTAAAATTTCATCGCGATTCTTTTCCAGAACCAGGTAAGATGATGCAAAATTTAGAAAAACAAGGTGTTAAAACAGTTTTAATTACAGAACCTTTTATATTAACATCATCTGATAGATGGGAAGAAGCGGTAGAAGAAGATGTTCTGGCCAAAGACTCAATAGGAAAACCAGCAACCTATGACTTTTATTTTGGCAATACGGGACTTATAGATGTTTTTAAGCCAAAAGCTAAAACTTGGTTTTGGCATATTTATAAAGAATTAAAGCACAAAGGTGTTGATGGATTTTGGGGCGATTTAGGTGAACCTGAAGTGCATCCGGATTGGGTAAATCACGTCAATGGATCGGCTAATGAAGTTCATAATATCTACGGTCATGAATGGACAAAATTGATATATAAAGGCTACGAAAAAGACTTTCCACAACTTCGCCCATTTATTCTGATGCGCGCTGCTTATTCTGGGACTCAACGTTACGGTATCATCCCGTGGTCTGGTGATGTTAACAGAACCTGGGGCGGTCTTCAATCGCAACCGGAAATCAGTTTGCAAATGGGGTTGCAGGGTTTAGCCTATATGCATTCAGATTTAGGTGGATTTGCAGGCAACCTCAAAGATGATCAACTCTATAAAAGATGGTTGCAATATGGTGTTTATCAGCCTGTATTTAGACCGCACGCGCAAGAAGAACTCGCTTCAGAACCGGTCTTTAGAAGTCAGGACGTTCAGGACGCTGCCCGTATATCTATAAATAAAAGATATAGACTACTACCTTACTTATATACCATGGCTTTTAAAAATAGCCAGCAAGGTCTGCCATTAATGCGTCCCTTATTTTTTGAAGAACCGGACAATTCAGCCCTTTATAAAATCGCAAATCAATACTTATGGGGTGACCACATGCTCATCTCCCCAATATTAGAAAGAAATCAGAGGCTTATGCGCGTCTATCTTCCTAAATCTGACAATTGGTTTGATCCTATGACTAATAAAATGATTAAAGGCGGTCAAACTTTAGAGGTTGATTTAAACGCTTATCATGATGATGTTCCTCATTATTACAGGAGTGATGCTTTTATTCCAAGGGCAAAATTAGTCCAGACGACTGATGATTACTCGCTAGAAACATTTGATTTAAACTACTATGCAGATTTTTCTAATGCTACTAGTCAAGATTATCTGTATCATGATGATGGCATTACGCCAGAGGCTTATCAAAAAGGGAAGTATGAAATTTTATACTTTAAAAGTAGTCAGCCCGCTGATGATGAGTTAATGATAAAATTCAATAAAGAAATCGGTGATCAATTCACTTCTCAAATTAAAGCAGTAGAAGAGTTTAAACTCTTTAATATCAATAGAATGCCTGCTGAGGTTCAAGTCAACAATCAATCTAAAGATTTTATTTACCACCCTGAGCAAAATCAATTAGTAATTAACAATATTAAACTGAACCAAATTAACACAAAAATCAATATAAAATTTAAATAACCATGAAAAAAGTAATCTTACTAATGATTGTATCGCTATTTGTCTTATGCTGCAATCAAAACAAAAAAGAATCGACGGCAAAAGCTGAAAGTTCTAAAGGCAATTTTGAGCCTATCACCCAACAGGATATGGAATCTGCTGTAATTTATGAAGCTAACATACGTCAATATTCACCGGAAGGTACGCTTAATGCATTTACAAAGGATATTCCAGAATTAAAAGAATTAGGAGTAAAAATTATTTGGCTTATGCCGATTTATCCAATATCGTTAAAAAACAGAAAAGCAACCCCTGGTAAATCAATTGAAGATATAGACGAGCCTAATAAGGAAGAAAAGTATTTAGGGAGTTATTATGCCATATCTGATTATACAGCGGTCAATCCAAATTTTGGGACGATGGAGGACTTTAAAAAATTAGTTGATACTGCGCATGAAAACGATATGTACGTCATTTTAGATTGGGTAGCTAATCATACCGGCTGGGATCACCACTGGTTAGAAGAGCACCCAGAATACTATACTAAAGATGATGAAGGGAACATCACAGATCCTATTAACCCAGATACCGGAGAAAAATGGGGCTGGTCTGATGTAGCTGATCTTAATTACGATAATAAAGCACTTTGGGAAGCCATGAAAGACGAGATGAAATTTTGGGTAGAGCAACAAAATGTAGATGGTTTTAGATGTGATGTTGCCGGTAATGTGCCTACGCCTTTTTGGAATTATGCAGTGCCTAAGCTGGAAAGTGTTAAGCCGCTTTTTATGTTAGCTGAAAGTGAAAAAAAAGATTTATTTTATGAAGCCTTTGATATGGGATATAATTGGGAAGGACACCATATCATGAACGAAATTGCTGCCGGAGAGATGAATGTTGCTGACTGGGATGCATATATGACAAAAATTGATTCCACTTACCAGAAAGATGATTTCTTGATGAATTTTGTGACAAATCATGATGAAAATTCATGGAATGGCACAGTAGAAGAAAGAATGAACAAAGCTGCTGATGCGATGACGGCTTTTACTTACACTATTGAGGGAATGCCACTTATTTACTCTGGTCAGGAGTATGGTATGAATAAAAGATTAAGATTTTTTAGAAAAGATACTATACCTAAAACTAAAGGACATTACTGGGAGCTTTTAACTAAATTAGGAGAGATCAAGGAAACCAATCAAGCCTTACATGGTGGGAAAAAAGCTGCAGCTTACAATAGATTAAAAACTTCTAATGATAAGAATATCATGGCTTTTCATCGTAAAAAAGGCGACAATGAACTCATCTACTTAGCTAATTTTACGGATGAGCCCCAAACATTTACTATGAATACCACTAAAGAAATGAAAAATGCTATGAATAATGATACATTCTCTCTTTCATCAGATAAAGAATATAAATTTGATTCTTGGGAATATAAAATATTAGTTTTGAAATGATATAAACTTTATCAAACTAAAACGATATAGTTGATTATAAAAATTGTAAATCATCATCAATAGCCTTAACTTTGAAATATGAATCAGACAATCAATAAAATAGCTGTATTAACATCTGGTGGCGACTCCCCCGGAATGAACGCGGCTATAAGAGCAGTAGTAAGAAATGTGGCTTATAATAAACTGCAATGCGTAGGTATATATAAGGGGTTACAAGGTCTTATTGATGATGAATTTATAGAGCTAGGTCCAAGATCTGTTAGAAATATCATCAATAGAGGTGGTACTTTTCTGAAGTCTGCCCGATCAAAAGAATTTAAAACCAAAGAAGGACGAAAAAAAGCTTATAAAAATTTAAAAAAGCATAATGTTGATGCTTTAATTATTATAGGTGGTGATGGTTCATTTACAGGAGCCTCAATTTTTGGAGAAGAATACGATATTCCTGTAGTTGGTATCCCAGGAACAATAGATAATGATATTAATGGAACGGATTATACAATTGGCTATGATACAGCTCTTAACACAGTTGTTGAAGCGATAGATAAAATTAGAGATACGGCGAGTTCACATAACAGATTGTTTTTAGTTGAAGTTATGGGAAGAGATGCAGGTGATATTGCTTTAAATACAGGTATAGGGGCTGGAGCAGAAGAAATTCTGATTCCAGAAGAAGATTTGGGTGCAGATAGATTAATGGAATCTTTAAAAACCAGTAAAAGTACTGGCAAAACTTCTAGTATTATCGTTGTATCAGAAGGCGATCAAATAGGAAAAAATATTACAGATTTAGCAGATTATATCAAAAATAATTTAGAAGGTTATGAGGTTAAAGTCACGGTTTTAGGACATATCCAACGTGGAGGTGCCCCTAGTTGCTATGATCGGGTTTTAGCTACAAGATTAGGGGTTGGAGCAGTAGATGCATTACTTATAGGTGAAAGCCATATCATGATTGGTATATCTCACAAAAAAATAGTGCATGTCCCTTTTAACACGGCTATTTACAATAAAAAGAAATTTGATACAGACTTATTAAGAGTTGCTGATATCGTATCAATATAAATCAAATAAAAATTAATATTTATGAAAACAAAAATTGGAATTAACGGATTTGGAAGAATTGGTCGAATCGCATTTAGAATAGCTGCAGAAAGCGAGCATACGGAAGTTGTAGCCATCAATGACTTATTAGATGTAGATCATTTAGCCTATATGCTTAAATATGATTCAGTTCATGGTAGGTTTAGCAAAGATGTAAGCGTTGAGAATAATAATCTAGTTGTAGATGGTAAAGAAATAAGAGTAAGTGCTGAAAAAAATCCAGCAGATTTAAAATGGGATGAAGTAGGCGCAGAAGTTATATTAGACTGTACTGGTATCTTTAAAGACAAAAAATCAGCTTCAGCTCACCTAGATGCCGGTGCTAAAAAAGTAGTTATCTCCGCACCTACTAAAGATACCCCAATGTTTGTTATGGGTGTAAATGAAGATCAGGTTAAGCCAGAAGATACCATTGTGTCTAATGCGTCTTGTACTACTAACTGTTTGGCGCCTATGGCAAAGTTAGTTCATCAGGAATTCGGTATTGTAGAAGGTTTAATGACGACCATTCACGCATCAACATCAACGCAATTTACGGTAGACTCACCGTCTAAAAAGAATTACAGAATAGGTAGAAGTGCACTCAATAATATTATCCCAACCAGTACCGGCGCTGCGGCTGCTGTTGGAAAAGTTTTCCCGGCAGTAGATGGTAAATTAACCGGAATGGCATTTCGAGTCCCAACTGCCGATGTTTCTGTGGTAGACCTGACTGTGCGAATTGAAAAATCAGCTTCTTATGATGATATTAAAGCAGCTTTCAAAAAAGCCGCTGAAGGTTCTATGAAAGGCATTCTTACTTATACTGAAGATGCCGTAGTCTCTCAAGATTATGTGTCTGAAGCAGCTACTTCAAACTTTGATGCAGGTGCAGGAATTGCCTTAAATGATAATTTCTTTAAACTTGTAGCCTGGTATGATAACGAGTATGGTTACTCAAGCAAATTATTAGATTTAGCTCATCATGTAGCGCAAGTTTAATATTCATTAACATAAAATGCTTATCATTGCCATGATAAGCATTTTTTTTATAAATCTAAATTATGATCATAATAGCTGATGGCGGATCCACAAAATGTGACTGGATTCTATTAGATGAGAATGGCAATCAACAGTTTAAAACAAGGACAAAAGGCTTAAATCCTGCTGTTTTTGAAGTTGTAACCTTAAAGAGCAGACTTGAGGAAAGCGAAGATTTAAAAAGCATAAAACCTCAAATTAAAAGAGTTGATTTTTATGGCGCAGGTTGCGGAACGCCAACACCCAGAAATAATTTAAAATCTATTCTTACTGATTTTTTCCCTGATACAGAAGTTAATGTAGAAGAAGATATGCTTGCAGCTGCTCTGGCAGCTACAAATGAACCTGGCATAGTTTGCATTTTAGGCACCGGTTCTAATTCTTGTTTTTTTGATGGTGAGAAAATCCACATGGAAGTAGAGTCTTTAGGTTATGTACTTATGGATGAAGCCAGTGGTAATTACTTTGGAAAAAGACTTATCAGAGATTATTATTACAAATTTATGGGTGATGACATGAGCAGAGAATTTGCTAAACGCTATGATCTGGATGCTGATACCATAAAATACAACGTTTATAAAAAAGATAATCCTAACACCTATTTAGCTACATTTGCAGAATTCATCTTTACATCAGAAGAAAGAAATGGTTATTTTTACAAATTGATTTATGAAGGTATGGAGAAATTTATTGAACGTAGAGTGATGTGCTATAAAAATGCACAAAACGTTCCGATTCATTTTATAGGATCAATCGCTTATTTTTCTGAAGATATCATTAAAGATGTCGCTAAGCGATACCATTTAAATATAGGTAATATTATAAGACGACCTATTGACGGGTTGATTAGTCACTATAAAAATAATGTAATACCGGAACTCGTTTAAATTCTATTTTATGGCGTTAAAATCCCAATCTCCTGTAAGCACTAAAGCCTGGAAAAAACTTGAAAAAGCTTATCAGGGTGATAGACATCAATCTATTAAAAATTTTTTTGAACAAGAAAACAATAGGGTAGAAGCTTTATCTATTGATCATGATAAGTTTTATCTGGATTTTTCTAAAAACAGAATATCTCAGAAAAGCTTTTCTCAGCTTTTAGAACTGGCTAAGGAGTTAGATTTAAAAGATGCTATCAGTAAATATTTTGAAGGCGATTCCATAAATCAAACTGAAGAAAGAGCTGTTTTACATACAGCCTTAAGGTCAGGAAAGGAAACTGGCGTAAAAGTAAATGATAAAAACATCTATCCGGATGTAGAGCGTGTACTTCAGAAGGTTAGGGAGTTTAGTGACGGCATATATAATGGAGATTGGAAAGGTTATACCAGAAAAAAAATCACTGATGTTGTAAATATTGGAATTGGTGGTTCTGATTTAGGGCCGCAAATGGTCGTGGAATCACTTGAATATTTTAGACAAAGAATCACCTCTCATTTTGTGTCAAACGTTGATGGTGACTTAATATCTTCTAAACTTGAAAAGTTAGATCCTGAAACCACATTATTCATCGTTGTATCTAAGTCATTTTCTACACAAGAAACACTTATGAATGCCCAAACAGCAAGAAGCTGGTTTTTGGAAAAAGCGAGTCAAGATGATTTAAAACATCATTTTGTTGCGGTTTCTGCTAATGAAGAAAAAGTAAAACAATTTGGTATTAATACCTCTTTCACTATGTGGGATTGGGTAGGCGGTAGATTTTCTCTTTGGAGTGCGGCCGGGTTATCTATTTCTTGTGCGGTTGGAATGGATAACTATAAAAAACTACTCAATGGCGCATGTCAAATAGATGAGCATTTTAAGACCGCTGAATTTCATGAAAATGCGCCTGTCGTATTAGCTCTGATAGGTATATGGTATAACAACTTTTACGAAGCAGAAACTGAAGCCATTATCCCGTATACACAATATCTTCAAAAATTAGCGCCTTATTTGCAACAAGCCAGCATGGAAAGCAATGGTAAAAGCGTAGATAGAAACGGTGAACCTGTAAATTATCAAACCGGAAGTATCGTTTGGGGTGAACCCGGAACTAATGCTCAGCATGCTTTTTTTCAATTGATGCACCAGGGAACAAAATTAATTCCAGCTGACTTCATAGGCTTTAAAAAATCACTTTACAAAAATAAAGCCCATCATGACATATTAATGGCTAATTTTCTAGCGCAAACAGAAGCTTTGATGAACGGCAAGCCTAAAGCTAAAGCCAAAAAAGAACTTCAGGAAAAAGGTTTATCTGACGAGAAAGTTAATCAACTGGTAAATCATAAAGTTTTTGAAGGGAATCATCCATCAAACACCTTTTTATTTGATGAACTTACGCCGGAAACTTTAGGTATGCTCATAGCTATCTACGAGCATAAAATATTTGTTCAGGGGGTGATTTGGAATATTTTCAGCTTTGATCAGTGGGGCGTTGAATTAGGTAAACAATTAGCTAATAAGATACTTGAAGACTTTAAAGGCAATGTTTCTTCACATGATGCTTCTACACAGGAGCTAATCAATAGGTATAAACAATAATTGCGCTAAGCGGTTTCTTTAGTTGCGTACATTTTTTCTCTTAAAGCTTTTATTTTTTCATCCTGCATGTATTCATCAAAAGAAAGGTATCTATCTATTACGCCTTTAGGTGTTAGTTCTATAACCCTGTTTGCCAGTGTTTGTGCAAATTCGTGATCATGTGTGCTAAAAATCATATTACCTTTATATTTTTTTAGGGAATTATTCAATGCTGTAATAGATTCTAAATCAAGATGATTAGTAGGTTCATCAAGTAAAAGCACATTTGCTCTTAACAGCATCATACGGCTTAGCATACATCTTATTTTCTCACCACCGGATAAAACATTGGCAGATTTTAATGCTTCTTCACCACTGAATAGCATTTTGCCTAAAAAACCTCTTATATTTACTTCTTCTCTCTCTTCTTCAGTTTTAGCCCATTGTCTTAGCCAATCTACCAGATTGATATCTTTGTTAAAAAATTTAGCGTTATCTAATGGTAAATAAGCTTGTGTTGTTGTAACCCCCCATTGGTATTTTCCGTCGTCTTGGTTTCTGCTGCCGGTTATAATTTCATAAAAAGCGGTGGTTGCTCTAGAATCTCTTGAATAAAGGACTACTTTATCGCCTTTCGCTATATTAACAGACACATCTTTAAATAAAACTTCACCGTCCAGCTTAGCATTTAAATGTTCTGCATTTAGGATTTGATTACCCGCTTCTCGTTCGCGTTCAAAAATGATGGCTGGATACCTTCTGCTAGATGGCTTTATTGATGAGGTATCAATTTTATCTAACATTTTTTTCCTTGAGGTGGCTTGTTTAGATTTTGATGCATTGGCACTAAAACGTTCTATAAATTGCTGAAGCTCTTTCTTTTTTTCCTCAGCTTTTTTGTTTTGCTGAGCTCTCTGCTTTGCTGCTAATTGTGAAGATTCGTACCAAAACGTATAATTGCCGGAGAAATGAGTTATTTTACTATAATCTATATCAGAAATATGCGTACACACAGCATCTAAAAAGTGCCTGTCGTGTGATACTACAATGACCAAATGATCATAATTAGCCAGGAAATTCTCCAGCCAACTGATGGTTTCAAAATCTAAATCGTTAGTAGGCTCATCCATAATCAATACATCAGGATTGCCAAATAACGCTTTAGCTAAAAGTACGCGGACTTTTTGAGTTCTATCCAGTTGATTTAATTTGGTGTAATGTAAATCAGGTTCTATATTAAGGTTAGACAGTAAGCTGCCGGCATCACTTTCTGCATTCCATCCATTCATCTCTTCAAACTCCGCTTGAAGAACACCAACCCTCTCGCCGTCTTTTTCGCTGAAATCTTCTTTAGCATAGATTTCTTCCATTTCTTTTTTAATGTTATAGAGTTGCGGATTTCCCATCATGACGGTCTCTAAAACCGCATATTCATCATAAATTTGATGGTTTTGCTCTAAAACAGACATGCGTTTTCCCGGCTCTAAATGCACATGTCCGGAAGTAGGCTCTTGTTTGCCGGCTAATATTTTAAGGAATGTAGATTTTCCTGCACCATTTGCACCTATTATCCCATAGCAATTACCTTCTGAAAAAGTGGTGTTTACATCATCAAACAATACTCTTTTGCCAAATTGTACAGATAGATTAGATACTGATAACATAGTATGAAATTTTTTGCAAAAGTACTTATATTTTATTGATTAGTAGATTACTTAAATAAAGGGATATGTATCAACTATTGTATCATTTAACTACTGATTAACAGGAGTATTTGATTAGGGATTCTATATTTGTTTAGTTATGCGAATTGTTTTAATTTTAATAGGTTTACTGATATTAAGTTGTGATTCTGAAAGGCAGCGTGAAACAATTGTTTCCGGGATTATTCAAAATCCAACTCATAATCATATTTATCTATACCAGTCAAAAAATGTTTATGATACAATAACGCTTAACAGCGATGGTAGTTTTCATAGCCAAATAGATATTAAAAAGCCTCAGCTAATGGTTTTTCGTCATCCACCAGAATATCAAACTTTTTTTATGGAACCTGGTGATAGTTTAAGTTTTAGATTAAATACATTAGATTTTGATAACTCATTGATGTTCAGTGGAGATTTATCAGCTGAAAATAACTTTCTGATGGACATGTATTTGATGAATGAGGCCGACAATAAATTGATTCTATCTTATTACAAAATTAAGCCGGAAGATTTTATCAATAAAACAGACTCAATAAAACAGCTAAGAATTCAAAAACTCAATAAGCTTACAAAAGAACATGATTTCACATATGATTTTATAGAATTAGCTAAGAATACTATTAATTATGAGTTTTACGATATGAGAGAACGTTACGCTTTTCTACTCAAAAAATATTTCCCTAAAAAATCAGCTCGATTAACTGATACTTATTTTGATTACAGAAATTCAGTATCTTTTAATAATGAACAAATGATCAACCATATAGGTTATTTAAGATTTTTAGATGATTATATTAAAAATATAGCCGTTGATAATTGTATAAAAGCTAAAGATGCAGAAAAAATAGATTGTTATAATCTTAATTCCTTTCACAGTGTTCACAATAGATTAAAAATAGCAGATTCTATATTTAAGCACAAATCACTTAAAAATAAATTTTTAGGTAGATTTTTTGCCCAGGAGTTTGTGTATGCATCTACAAATAAACAATTAGATTCTGCATTAAAAGCGCTTAACAAAGTAGACATTGAAAAATATAGACATCAGGAACTTAAAAAATTTGCAGAATTTCATAAACACTTTGTTGAAGGTCATCAGGTAAATCAAATGAAATTAAAAAATCATAATAAAGACACAGTGCAACTTAATCAATTTATGAATAAACCATTTACAGCACTTCACGTATGGTCTACAAGTACAACTGAATCAAATAGACATCGCTTTGCACTTATTAAGCGCCTGAGAAAAGATTATCCACAAATCAACTTTATAGGAATCAATATAGATGGTAATCAATATAACCAGTGGCAAAGAAGTATAAAAAATCACAATCTTAACAGAAACCATGAACTGCAGGCCTTAAATACTGACAATACCAAATATTACAACTATTACTTAAACCGTTTTACACTGATTAATCAAGATGGAAAAATTGTAGATGCCAATATTTTAAAATCTGATTCTCATGTAAAGCATTTTATAGAACAAAACATAAACAAAAAGCCTGAATAATTTAATATTCAGGCTTTTAACACTAATATACTAAGATATAGGATTAACGAAATCTATCAGCAGATTTTACAAGCTCGTCATCGCTTTTTATGGCACTATTTGCCAAAATGGCAAAAACGATAGAAATTAAAGCAATGATCCACTCAATACCTTTCTCAGGATAATTAAATCCTCCAGGTAAATTTAGCTGATGATAAACGAAAACGCCTATAAAAGCGATAAATAAAAAGTTTACAATTAATAGTAAATTACATAAACGCATTTGTAATTGACGGTTTTTATATAGAAAAATAGTCATAAAACTTAAAATTGTACTTAATACACCTATTGATATAAAAACCACATCAACAGTCAGCACATTAATTGTCTTAAATGCTTTCTGAAACACATCAATCACATAGGTATTAAGAACAACACCTACAATGTTGATTATGAATAGTATAAGTAAATATATAGATTGAATACGCTGAATCATACCACCATTAATAGGTCTGCAAAAATAACAGAATATTTAATTAATGCATAGGTATTATTAAAATAAAGTTGTATAATTGCACCAATATCAAGAATACAAGGATTTACTTCAAATCATCCTTATTTTTTAAAGCACACTAAAAGAATTTTACAATAATATTTCACTTAAATTATGTTAGAAATTTCAGACCTCAAATCTAAGCGGTTACCTGAATTACAGAGTATTGCCAGGCATTTAAAAATGAAGCGCATCACAGGATTGAAAAAGATGGATTTGATTTATCAAATTTTAGATTTTCAAGCGGCCAATCCAGAACAAGCTAAAGCATTAGACGAAGAATTAAAAAATAAACCTTTTTCAGCTAATTCTGATCAGGATGTACAACCACAGCAAGCTGATAACAAGGGTGATAATTCAAGGAGGAAAACTGCTAAAAAGCCTTCTCTTAAAAGTAAAGAGGAGTCTAAGACTTATAACTCAAATCAGCCAAAAACACAGAATAAAGATAATCCTCCTTCGTCTGATGCTAAAAATAAACAGCATCCTAAAAAGAATGCTCAAAAACCTAAGCAACATTCATCTGATAAGCCTTCTAATCAAAAAATCAATAATAATCATTCAGGAAATAAACTCGCGTTTAATGATGAGTCTAACAAAACAGATCTTCGAAAAAAAACAGAGCAATATGATAAGCACGATCAGAATAATAAACGTAATCAGTCTAACAAAAGCGATCAATCAAATAAGCCTCAACAATTAAAAAAAGACAGCTCATCTCATCAAGATAAGCAGCAGAATAACAAGAGTAAATTCAAGTCGCCAAACTATGAGTTTGATGCTTTAATTCAAAGTGAAGGCGTTTTAGAAATGGTGCAGGATGGTTATGGATTTTTAAGATCTTCAGACTATAATTATTTAAGCTCACCTGATGACATTTATCTTTCTCAATCTCAAATAAAATTATTCGGATTAAAAACCGGAGACACAGTTTTAGGCGAAATTAGACCACCTAAAGAAGGTGAGAAATATTTTCCACTCATCAAAATCAATAAAATTAATGGCCTTGATCCTAAAGTGGTGAGAGATCGTGTGTCATTTGAGCATTTAACGCCTTTATTTCCTAAAGAGAAATTTGAACTGTCTAGATTAAGAAGCAATTTATCAACACGAATAATAGATTTATTCTCACCAATAGGTAAAGGTCAAAGAGGCATGATTGTTTCGCAGCCTAAAACCGGTAAAACTGTATTATTAAAAGATATCGCTAATGCCATAGCCGCTAATCATCCTGAGGTTTATCAAATCGTACTATTAATTGATGAACGCCCGGAAGAGGTAACTGACATGCAAAGAAATGTGAATGGCGAAGTTGTGGCATCAACTTTTGATAAAGAAGCTTATGAACACGTTAGAGTCGCTAATATTGTCATTGAAAAAGCTAAAAGACTGGTAGAAAGTGGGCATGATGTTGTTATTTTATTAGATTCTATTACCAGACTTGCCAGAGCCTATAATACTGTTCAGCCGGCCAGCGGGA
The DNA here is from genome assembly GCA_031581455.1 of Psychroflexus sp. GTDB lineage: Bacteria > Bacteroidota > Bacteroidia > Flavobacteriales > Flavobacteriaceae > Psychroflexus. Next base: position 21,296 of record JAVLBJ010000018.1, read on the forward strand.
AGGTGTTGAGTGGTGGTGTAGACGCTAATGCGCTTCACAAACCAAAAAGATTCTTTGGTGCGGCCAGAAACATAGAAAATGGTGGTTCGCTATCCATCATAGCTACAGCACTAACAGATACTGGTTCAAAAATGGACGAGGTTATATTTGAAGAGTTTAAAGGAACCGGTAATATGGAACTTCAATTAGATAGGAAAATTTCTAATAGAAGAATTTTCCCAGCCATAGACCTTAACGCCTCTAGCACGAGAAGAGATGATTTATTAGCCGATGAGAATGTAGTCCAAAAAATGTGGATTATGAGGCGCTACTTAGCTGATATGAATCCTATAGAAGCCATTGAGTTTATTTCAGATAGAATAAAAAGATCTGAATCTAATGAAGAGTTTTTGTTGTCTATGAACGGATAGAATCAAATAATAAGCTTACAAACCAAAAAAGCCAACTCTTAAAAGTTGGCTTTCTACATTAAAAACAAAACTTAATTATGAAAACTTACTTTAAAGACTTTGGGTATGTCTTGCAAGACTTGATTTTAATCTAGCTGCCTTGTTAGAATGCACGATATTTCGTTTAGATAATTTGTCAATCATAGAAAAAACTTCTGGAAGTTTTTTCTGAGCTTCCTCCTTTTTTTCGATGGCTTTAAAATCTTTAATAGCACTTCTGGTTGTTTTGTGCTGGTAGCGATTCCTTTCTTTTTTTGTTTTGTCGCCTCTAATTCTCTTTAATGATGATTTATGGTTTGCCATAATGTTACGTTTTAAGTTTTGTTTTAAAAATTTGTAGTCCGTAGGGGAATCGAACCCCTGTTACCAGGATGAAAACCTGGCGTCCTAACCACTAGACGAACGGACCAATAGTTATTAGTAGTTTATTTAAACGCTTTAAAATCAAATACATAAAGTGATTAAAATAAACTAGCATGATGTCAAATACCAGGCTAAAGCCTTTTTGTAGTCCGTAGGGGAATCGAACCCCTGTTACCAGGATGAAAACCTGGCGTCCTAACCACTAGACGAACGGACCCTACGATTTGAGAGCGCAAAAATAATACTATTTTTCGTGTTGAAAAAATTATTTTTGAATTGAATTTGGTCAATCCTTCAATAAATTGAGTTTATCTAAGACTGACAAAATTTAATATCACATACGACTCACTATTTACTAGCTATTACGTATATGACCTTTACCATAAACATAATATTTATTAGTCACCAGTTGATCTAAGCCTAAAGGTCCACGATGGTGTAATTTATCAGTACTTATGGCTAATTCAGCTCCAACGCCCATTTGGCCGCCATCGGTAAATCTTGATGATGCATTTTGATAAACGGCTGCAGAATCTATCTCCTGCATAAACTTATCTGCTTCATCATTATTGTCAGTCATGATTACACTAGAATGCTTGCCACTATTTTCGTTAATTATTTCAATAGCATCATCTAAATTTTTACATGTGGTAATCATGGTTCGCATGGCTAAAAACTCCTCTTTCCAAACACTAAGATTTTCTATTTTTTCTACACCATCAGCAAGATCATAAACGGTATCATCGCCAATTACACTTACTTTTGCAGATTTCATGGTTTCTACTAGATCTTTGATTTTTGTAGGTAAATCTTCTATATTTTCATCTATTAATACTTTGTCTAAAGCATTACATCCTGATATTTTGTCAGTTTTTGCATTAATGATGACTTTTTTACTCATTTCCCAATCGGCATTAGGACTCACATATAAAAAGTTGTTGCCCCTACCGCTCACGAGTACAGCACACTGAGCATATTTTTTAACAAACTCAATTAGTCTTTCACCGCCTCTAGGCACAATTAAGTCTAACTTTTCATAAGGATTTCTAAGAAACTCTTGTGTTGCGTTACGGTCAAGATGCATTAAATTTATCCAGTCTTTTTCTAAACCATTAGCTGTTAAAGCTTCATGCCAGCATTTTTCTAATGCAATATTAGAGTGATAGGCTTCTTTACCGCCTTTTAATAGAATCTTATTATTAGCTTTAAAGGCAAGTACAGCAGCTTCTATAGTAACATCAGGTCTTGATTCATATATGATTAATATAGTACCAAATGGATCTGTTTTATTAATAACTTTTAGACCTGAATCTAATTGAATAGAGGATTTAATCTTTCCTACCGGATCTTCCTGATCTTTCACTTCTTTAACAGCTCTAATCATGTCATCAACTTTAGCTTCATCAACTATAAGTCTGTCATAAAGCGCTTGATCTTCTTTATCAAAAGCTTCTAAATCTTTTTTATTAGCGTCAATAATAGCTTGTTTATTATCGTTAAGCGAATTAATCATTGATTCTAGAACTTTGTCCTTTACTTTACTGTCTAATAACTTCATATAAATTATTTTATTTATTAAACTACAAATTGCGTACCTACTTGCTTACCTTCTAAAATATCTATTAAAATATTGTCTTCTTTACCGTTTGCGATAAACGTAGGAATATTTTTACAGGCAGTAGATTTTGCTATTTTTAATTTAGACTCCATGCCACCACGGCCTTCGCCTTCACCTTTATTGTTTTCCTGTACATATTTTTCTACATTTTCATGAACTTTAACTTTATGTAATAGCTGAGTGTCATCTTCATCCGGATGACCTGTATATAAGCCATTAATATCGGTTAGCATAATCAATTTGTCTGCATTCACTAACTCGGCTACTAAACTTGCTAATTCGTCATTGTCTGAAAACATAGACATAGAGAGTGAAACTGCGTCATCTTCGTTAGCAATAGGAACTATGCCTTCAGCCAGAAGGCCTTCATAACAGTTGATCATATTTTCACGGTACCTACCCGGCGAAAAATCTCGTTTTGTTGCTAATACCTGAGCGCAACGCATGCCATAATCATGAAACATGGAATAATAATGACGCATAAGTCGAGGTTGACCTACAGACGAGTATATTTGCCGTCTGGTTGTTTTATCTTCAGCGTTGCAAGTACCTAATACTTCTTTCCCAGCGATAGCCGATCCAGATGATACCATTACTGTAATGATGCCGCGTTCATACATATATGCAATCTGACGGACTAAATTTTTAAGTATAGGTCCAACAATTCTGTTATTCATGTTGGTCATCACATTAGTACCTACTTTTACTACAATTCTCTGTTTGTGCATAATTGTTTTATTAAATTATTCTTCGCCAAGCTCTACCGCTCTGTCAAAAGCAGCATAGGCAGCTTCTTCAATTAATTTTTCAACATTATTATCTTTCATAGAATCTAAAGCAGCTCTGGTGGTGCCACCTTTAGACGCTACTCTATCCATCCACTTAGATGGTGTAATATCTGATTCATCAAATAATTTTACGGCGCCTCTAAACGTCATGCTTACTAATACTTTAGAATCGTTATCTGAAAACCCCATTTTTTTAGCAGCTTCAAGCATAGATTGCATGAAATAAAAAACATAAGCCGGACCACTTCCAGATATACCTGTAGAAGCATTGATGAAATTTTCATTTTTTACTCTAATAGATTCACCGGTTGTGTCCAGTAGGTTTCTAACCATAAGTAATTCTACACGGCTTACATCTTCTGATTCAGTGTAAGAGGTGATGCCTAAACCAACCTTTGCCGGTAAATTAGGCATTGTCCTGACTACTTTTTTAACGCCTAAATCTTCTTGTATCTTTCCTATAGTTACACCAGCCATTAAGGATACAAATATTTGTTGTTGATTAATCATAGGCTTCATTTGCTCAAACAATTCATCACAGTGATAAGGCTTAACAGCGATAAAAACAATATCAGCCTCAGGCAAACAGTTCTCTAATTGATCATAAACATCAAATAAACCACCTTCTATCAGAGATTGTTGTTTTTCTTCTGATGTATCATAAATCATAAGTTTTTTTCGATTGAGTAGGGAAGATTTAGCCATACCTTCTGAATAGGTTAGCCCCATATTTCCACCACCGATGACAAGTACTTTCATATTAATTTTTTTAATTAGGTTTATAAAATTATGAAAATCAAATTATTATTTAATATAATTGTTTTTATTTTTAAATAAAAAACTGAACTATACGACTACATATTTTATGCGCTTGTATAATTCAGTTGATATAGAGTTGTAATAAATACCTATTGGTTTTTATTAGAATTCTTGTTTTTCATGTGCTCAGGTTTTGATAATAAGGCTTTTCTTGATACCTTTTCCTTTTTCGTTCTGGGGTCAACACCAAAGTATTTAACTTCTAAAATATCACCTAACTGAACAACATCAGTCACATTTTCAGTACGTTCCCAGGCTAATTCTGAGATGTGTAATAAAACTTCGTTTCCCGGAGCTTCCATATATTCTACCACAGCACCAAAATCTAATAGCTTTATAACCTTAACCTCGTAGATGTTTCCTTTTTCAGGTACAAAAGTTAAGGCATCTAGTTTTCTTAAAACTGTTTCAATGCCATCTGGATCTGTACCTAATACCTCAACAATACCTTTTTCATTTTCTTCATCTTCATTGACTACGATGGTGGTGTTGGTTTCTTTTTGGAGTTCTTGAATAGTTTTGCCACCTGGCCCGATTAAACCACCTATAAATTCCCCAGGTATTGTACGTGTTACAATTTTAGGTGCATGGGCTTTAGGCTCTTGTCTTGGCGCACTTATGGTGTTATCAATTTTATCAAGAATGTGTAATCTACCTTCTCTAGCCTGTTTTAAAGCTTTGACTAATATGTCATAGGATAGACCTTTAACTTTTATGTCCATTTGACAAGCAGTAATACCATCAGATGTACCGGTTACTTTAAAATCCATATCTCCTAAATGATCTTCATCACCTAAGATATCAGATAAAACTGCAAAATCTTCACCATCGCTAATTAATCCCATGGCAATACCAGAAACCGGTTTGTGTAATTGGATACCAGCGTCTAATAATGACATTGTGCCGGCACAAACCGTTGCCATAGAGGATGAACCGTTTGACTCTAAAACTTCTGAAACAACTCTAGCTGTATAAGGGCAATCTTCAGGAATCATTCCTTTTAAAGCACGTTGTGCTAAATTTCCATGTCCTATTTCTCTACGAGAAGTACCTCTTATTGGGTAGGCTTCACCGGTACAGAATGGTGGAAAGTTGTAGTGTAGATAAAATGTTTCTTCACTTTGAAGCGTAGGGTTGTCAACTTTATTTGCTTCTTTGGACGTTCCTAAAGTTACCGTTGCTAAAGCTTGTGTTTCGCCACGTGTAAAAATAGCTGAACCATGTGTTGAAGGTAAATAGTCAACTTCACACCAGATAGGTCTGATTTCATCTAATTGTCTACCGTCTAATCTTACATGCTCTTTTAATGTAAGTTTACGGATGGCTTCTTTTTGAGCGTCCCCAAAGTACGCGCTTATAAAGTCTGCTTTTTCTTCTAGTTCTTCTTCAGAAAACTCAGATTTTATAGAATGTTTTAGTTCACTAAATTTTTCTGATCTTTCTTTTTTGCCTAACCCTTCTTTTGCAATGTCATAACATTTATCAAAAGCTTTATTAAAAATTTGATTTCTTAATGCCTCGTCATCTTCCTGAGTTTCGTAATCTCTAGGTTCTTTTTTACCAGCTTTTTCAGCAAGCTTACGCTGAGCTTTACATTGTTCGATTATCGCCTGGTGTCCAAATTTAATAGCTTCAGCCATCTCTTCTTCAGAACATTCGTCCATTTCACCTTCAACCATGGCAACGCTATCTTCAGAAGCTCCTATCATCATATCGATATCAGATTCTTCTAACTGAGATTTGCTAGGATTGATCATAAACTCGCCATTTACTCTTCCTACTCTTACTTCTGAAATAGGATATTCAAAAGGAATATCTGATAACTGAATAGCCGTTGAGGCGGCTAATCCAGCTAATGCATCTGGCATAACATCTTCGTCATAAGACATTAGTTGAATCATTACCTGAGTTTCGAATTTATAATCTTTGGGGAATAGCGGACGAAGTACACGATCTACTATTCTCATCGTTAAAATCTCTTCATTGCTAGGTCTGGCTTCGCGTTTTAAAAATCCCCCAGGATAGCGCCCTGCGGCTGCAAACTTTTCTCTATAATCTACAGTTAGCGGGAAAAAGTCTAAGTTACTTTTTTTGTATGAAGAAACAACCGTGCATAAAAGCATGGTTTCCCCCATTTGAACAACAACTGAACCATGAGCTTGTTTTGCTAGCTTCCCGGTTTCAATTGAAATTTCACGACCATCGTCAAGTGTGATGATTTCTTTTTTTGTTTCTGGAATCATAATTTTTTAATTTGATTTAACTTGTATCGATTTTCGATAACTTGGTTGTTGTGTAGATAAAGGTTATAAACCGATGGAAAGCTAAAAATCATAAAAAAAGAGGCATTTGCCTCTTTTTATTATTTTCTCAATTTGAGTTCTCTTATAATAGTTCTGTAACGGGTAATATCCTTACTTATTAAATAATTAAGTAAGTCCCTTCGTTTACCAACTAGTTTTACAAGTGAATTTTTGGAATTAAAATCTTTTTTGTTAGTTTTTAGATGACTGGAGATAATCTCAATACGTTTAGTAATTAGAGCGATTTGAACTTCTGCAGTGCCGCTGTCATTTTTGTCTTTACCATATTTGGCAAAGATTTTTTGCTTGTCTTCTTTTGTTAGATACATGCCAATATTATTTCAATAATTATTATGTATGATAGATTTTCTATCAAGTTTGCAAAGATATGATATTTTAGACTAATAATATAATTAATGCTTAAGAAATATCCCTTAGCTTCTGGTTGAGTAAAAGGTCGAGGTAAAGATTAACTTTATCTTTTAATTCTTTTCTGTGAACAATAAAATCTAAAAAGCCTTTTTCTTTAAGAAATTCTGCCGATTGAAAGTCTTTAGGTAAATCTTTACCAGTGGTGTCTCTAACAACTCTAGGTCCGGCAAATCCTATTAACGCACCAGGTTCAGCAATATTAATATCGCCTAGCATAGCGTATGATGCAGAAGTACCACCTGTGGTAGGATCTGTACATAGTGATATATAAGGTATTTTAGCCTTTGCTAATTGACTAAGTTTTGCTGAGGTTTTAGCCAGTTGCATTAACGAATAGCCAGCTTCCATCATCCGGGCTCCACCGGACTTTGAGATAATCATTAATGGGACTTTATGCTCGAGGGCATAATCTGCTGCTCTTGCTATTTTTTCGCCTACCACTGATCCCATGGAACCACCAATGAATTTAAAATCCATGGCAGCAATAACTAAAAATCTACCCTTAGATTTACCTACACCTACACGAATAGCGTCGTCAAGTTTGCTCTTTTTTTGAGCTTCCTTTAAACGATCTGTATATTTTTTAGTATCAGAAAATTTTAAAGGGTCTTTTGATTTTAAATTCTCAGCAATTTCTGTAAAATTACCTTCATCAAACATTAATTTGAAATAATGTTCACTACCTATTCTCACATGGTAATCATCATCAGGGCTTACATAGTGATTTTTAGCTAATTGCTCAGCATCTATAATTTTTCCAGTCGGTGATTTATACCAAAGCCCTTTTGGCACGTCTTTCTTATTTTCAGTAGGCGTTTGAATTCCTTTTTTCTTTCTTCTAAACCAGGCCATATAGCTCAATTATGTTTTTTAAGTAATAAATATTGATAATTGAAAACAATTAAAGTACGTTTACATTATTTAAATGTTCAAACGCGGTTTTTAATCGCTCTTTGAATGTAAGCTCACCTTCGCGTAACCATTTTCTGGGATCGTAGTATTTTTTGTTAGGCTGGTCATCACCGTCCGGATTACCAACTTGTGTGCTTACATAGTCTTTTTTATTGATCATATAATCTCTTATACCTTCACAAAATGCAAACTGGAGGTCTGTATCAATATTCATTTTAATGACGCCATATCCTATAGCTTCTCTAATTTGTTCTAATGAAGAACCACTACCACCATGAAATACTAAATCCAGATAATTATCTTTTAAATTATATTTTTCAGATATATATTTTTGAGATTCCTTAAGTATTTCTGGTCTCAACTTGACATTTCCGGGTTTGTAAACGCCATGTACATTTCCAAAAGCAGCCGCAACTGTAAATTGATCACTTACTTTAGATAATTCTTCATAAGCATAAGCTACTTCTTCCGGTTGTGTGTATAATTTAGAAGCATCTACATTAGTGTTGTCTACACCATCTTCTTCACCGCCTGTAACGCCTAATTCGATCTCTAATGTCATTTCCATTTTAGACATTCTTTCCAAATATTTTTTACAGATCTCAATATTCTCTTCAAGTGGCTCTTCAGAAAGATCGATCATATGTGAACTAAAAAGTGGTTTTCCACTAGCTTTAAAGAAAGTTTCTCCATGATCTAATAAACCATCTATCCATGGCAATAACTTTTTAGCGCAATGATCTGTATGCATGATCACAGTAGCACCATAAGCTTCAGCTAAATCGTGTACATGTTTTGCTCCGGTAGCCGCGCCTAAAATAGCAGCTTTTTGATTATCATTAGATAGACCTTTGCCGGCATTAAATTGGGATCCGCCATTAGAAAATTGAATAATAACCGGTGAGTTTATCTCAGCTGCTGTTTCTAAAACCCCGTTGATGGAATTAGACCCTACTACATTTACCGCAGGAATGGCATAATTGTTAGCTTTAGCGTGCTGGAATATAGCTTGTACTTCTCTTCCGGTGGCAACTCCGGGTTTAATGGAATGATTCATAAATATTGATCTTAAAAATGCAAAATTAAAAAAACTTATCTAGATATGGCTTTTTATTTCTTTTAAGTACTTAAAATGTTTATGCTCTGAGTTTATAATTGCCCCATTTATCTGTTTTTATCTAAAACCTGATTTGCGTTTTTTTCAACCCATTAAGCATACTAAAAAATAGATGGGAGCATTTAAATTTTATTATGATTAATCAGGTAAAAATAAAATTTCACCGCTTGACGTATATTTTATATACCAGCATTATTTACCTTTGAGATTTAAATGTAACAGCCGATATAAACTGATGAATAATGATGAGCTTGTAAATACTACTAAAAACTATTATGATAGTTATGATGCGGACCATTTTTATCATAAGGTTTGGGGAAGCGAAGATATACATATTGGTATTTACGACGATTTAGATGAAGATATATTTACCGCGAGTCAACGGACGGTTAAATGTATGGCATCTTTACTACCTATTGATAAACATTCAAAAGTTTTAGACATAGGTGCCGGCTATGGAGGTGCTGCCCGGTATTTAGCATCAAATTTTAAATGTCATATTACCTGCCTTAATTTAAGTGACAAAGAAAATAAAAGAAATCAAATTAAAAACAAGTCGCTTAACTTATCTAATCATATAGATATATTTCAGGGTAATTTTGAAAAAACACAACTTGAAGATGACTACTTCGATATCGTCTGGTCTGAAGAAGCTTTGTTGCATAGCGGTGATAAATCAAAAGTATTTAAAGAAGTAGCCAGAGTTTTAAAAACGGATGGCTATTTCATTTTTTCTGATGCTATGCAAACAGATCATTGTCCAGCCGATAAACTGCAACCTATATTAGACAGAATCCATCTTAAAAAAATAGGTTCTGTGAGCCTTTACCGTAAATTAGCTGAAAATTACGGTTTGCATGAAGTGGAGGTAAAGGAAATGCCCGAACAATTAACGCTTCATTATAGCAAAGTGCAGAAAGAATTAAAAGCGCAATACAACGAGCTGTTAAAGGTTTGTAGCAAGGAATACCTAAATAGAATGGATAAAGGTCTATCGCATTGGATCAATGGAGGTCAAAAAGGCTATTTGAATTGGGGTATTTTATTATTTAAGAAGAGTGATTAGTGTTTTTGTTTGATATTAATTTTCAATTGGAGAACGCTTTTTAATGTACAAGGAAATAAAAGAGATTCTAAAAATAATAGAATAACTATTGCTACAGGAACAAATAATCTTGAAATAATGGAAAGTCAAGCCTATAATTTAATTGAAGAAAATGAAGCCAATGCAATTGGTTTATTTTCATTTGTAACTAATCAATCAACAACCTCACAATATAATACAGGCGAATTATATATAACACATTTAGACATGAACAATCAAGTTGTATCTGGTACCTTTTGGTTTGATGTCATAGACCACAATGGAGATTTAAGAGAAATCCGGGAAGGACGATTTGATATGGAATTTACTCAATAACCAAAATATTTAAACAATGAAAAAACTAAACATCCTGTCATTTCGAGTAGCCCCAAAACTTTGGGGCATATCGAGAAACCT
>JAVLBJ010000101.1:0-4387 GCA_031581455.1 Psychroflexus sp.
AAAATAGCATCGTTAAGGGTTAATGTACCTGATTCATTATTCAAGCCGGCATCTAAGTATAAATCGCCTGTGGTATCAAATGAAACTGTACCTTCATTTACTAATTCTTCATCGCTATATACAAACGAGTCTGGATCTACGTTAATTTCTGATCCATTTGAAACAAAAAGTTGTGCTGATGATAGGTTAAACACCAACATTAAGATAAAAGTTGAGATTAATGTTTTCATTATAGTTGATTTAATATGGCAAAAATATAAAAAAAGTTAAATAACAGAAATAATACTTTAATTTTAATTGTAAATTATCAACTATTAATTTTTAGATTTTAGCCAAGCGTTTATATGTGCTACAGATTTAGCTCTTATAAGAATTTTTAAATCCTTATCTAGTATGAAGTAACTTGGCGTGGCGTAAACTTGGTAATCTTTAACAGCTTTACTGTCCCATTTTTTATAGTCGGTAGTACTAATAAAAGGTAACGGAGCTGCAAATTGAGCAAAATCCTTAGCATTTTCATCAAGTGATACCATAACTACCTCAGCGTTATTTGCTTTCCAATCCTCATAATGCTCTACGATTTTAGGCATCGCTTCATTGCAATGCGGGCACCAACCCGCAGCAAAAACCACAACATTATACTTAGCGTCTAAGGCTTTTAAATTATCAGCATCCACGCCTTCCGGATAATACGTGTAGTCGCTAAAAGCGATATTAGGGGCAGTTTTGCCCTTCGCCATTTTACCGTATCGTTCTAATTTTTTTTGCAATTTGGGATTTAAGCACCCACAATCATCGCTTTTTAATAATTTTTGTGCTAAATACTCACTAGAAGTAAATAAACTTCGTTTTTCAAGGATATCAAACATTTCCCCTAAAACCAGATTAAATTTCTTATCCTCATCTTTAAGCTGATCTGCAATAACGTCTATAGATAGGTTCAAATCTGCAAATACACTATCTAAGTCTCCACTACTATTTTCTATAAACCAAATGTGATTTTTAATAGCATCTTTTAAAAGACCACTTTTATACAGGCGGTTATCAGCATAATTAATTTTGCGTAAGGCTTTACGAGTAGCTGGGATTTCCTCTGTTTGGTACTGAGCTACCTGAGCTACACTTCCCAACAGATTACGTGTAGATATATACCATTTTACGTAGCTTTTAGCGGGTAAATCATTAAGAAAAGACACTTCGCTCTTATGAAGCCGCTTTATTTCTTTATTGATAGCTTTCCTTACTGACTTCTCATTTTTAAACAAAGTCTTAGTAGAATACATTTTTTGTAAATAGTCCCAGGCATTTAAGGCCTTTTTACGCTGAGGCTGTTCGTTAACGTAATCATTAAAAGCAATGTTTTGCTTACCTTTTGTAAAATGGATAGACTCAGGCTGCGCTGTTGTGGCTCCTTTTAGATTTACGTATTCATCGTTTAATACAGTGATAAAAGGCTTATTACTTTCTGGTTTTAGTAATCCCATACCGTAATTTTGCTGCGTAAACTTTAATGTGAAATTACCTTCAGCATCGGTTTGAGTACTATCAATCACGTAGGTGTCAAAATTATCAAAACCTTGAAGTTTGATAGATTGATTAGGCAATGCTGAAAACTTACCTGTTATTTGCTGTGCAAAAAAAACATTAGTCTGAATAAAAACAAACAAAAATGCAATTATTACTTTCTTCATAATTATATGATTTCTAGGTTAAAAAATTAGTTGCTGTATTATTGATTATGCATTATTCCTACTCCTCCATAACTTTTTTAATCTTATAAGATTTAATGTTCTATGGTTTAAGTTTTGCAAAAAATTTATTTTACATCTTTATATTATCAAAATAGGCATGCCTTTATGTACATATTTATAATTTTTTGCGAATATATTATATGTTATAAAGAAAACATTATTTAAATCAAAATTTATCACTAAAGCCATGATAAGCCACAATATCTTTCCAATTATTTGCAATATTAGAAAAACACAAGAGCAACTATAACTATTAATCCAAAACCGTACTGTATTATCTAAACAACATAATGAATTTAGAGAATAATGTCTTTTATGGAAATCTTGGTCTTGGTACAATTTTTTTGCTTTCGCATTAAAAAAATCCACCTATGGCGAAGCAAGCTTGAATTGATAAATTTCTATTTAATAATTTAGTATGACACCCCATGTAATACATTTAAGGTATTCAATGTAAAATTTAATTCAGAAAAATAGATTTCTTACGCAACTGCCAACTTTTTTAATTCAAAAATCTCATTCTGATATTTAAGCAGTGATTTTATAAAGTTTACCGTTTAGGATAAAAATAAATGAGATAACTCATTACAACTTATTGAAGCGATACGTATTAAAAAGCGCGAACAGCACGAACAATAAATTGCTGGTCTTTGTTACCATCATTATCCTCACCATTATCAAATCTTTGATATTCTGCATTCGTATCACTAGTTTCAGTAGAACTCCAGTAATTAGCATTAGCACTTTCGTCTAAGGCAGTACCTCCATTATTTGTGGCTGTAGGATTAATAAAACTTCTTTTATCATAAATTAATTTCAATTCACTTATAGACGGCAAGTACCAATCACCATAATTATTACCTCCTTGTACAACTTCTAATTCATTACAAGTTCGGGCGGCATTTGTGCTTCCATCATCACCGATTGCTACATGTGAAGCAATTATAATAGAGGTATTTGATTTTCCGGCAAGTAATCCATTTCCATTAGCTTGGGTAAACCCATTAGTCCCTGCATTCCAACGTAAAGCTAAGCTTTGATCTTCTTTAGCTACTACCAGACCATGATTTTCACTTTCATCTACCCAGAAGACGATACCGCCGTGAGCAAAGTCACCTACCGTGTAAGTAGTTGATGAAGTTCCTCCGCTAGAAGATGAATCTCCGTTCATCACTTTCCAAAGGTTACTTGTAGCATCATAATAATAGTGACCTCTAGAAGTTACTCCTGCAGTTTCAGGTAATGTTGAGCTGTTAGACACATCGTTTATAAAAACAATAGCTCCATCTTGATCATTACCATAAGAGGCTCCTTTCGCTTCTAATTGTGTTAGGGATAAAACAGGTGCTTTTATACCGTCTGCTAAAGCTGTATTAGTTGGTGTTCCATTCACCTGCAAAGTGGTTTTAGGATCTGTTGTTCCTATGCCTACTTGAGAAAAGGATAAATTCATCCATAAACTGGCAATTAGCAAAAAGTATGTTTTGTTGTCCATTTTTTTTGTTTTTTTGCAAGTTAGGTATCATTTATTTTCTTGAAGGCATTTTAACAAAGCATGTTGAGCTAAAACTAGGAATTGCGATAATTTGGAGCTAAATCTAATTGTACTGCTCTAATAGCTTCCAACTACTTTGGCTTAGTTAACTGAAGACAAATTACCTCCATACTTAACTTATAATTAGGGTTTTAGGTCTAACAAAAAAACTCTTTCTTAATTCTCTGTGCCCCATACCAACGTCTAATCTTTTAAGCATCGAAGGCTTATAGCATTATCTTTATTCAAATTGACACGTCTCACCCCTGTTTGTGAAGTTCTTAACCTACGGTAGATAGCTAGATTAGCCGAAGTGTTTGTTGATGTCCAAAATTGAGCTAATAGATTCCGCTCAAAAAAAGCTCCAGTAGCACGACGGCGTCCTGCCAGCAAAGCACTAAAACCAGAAGAGTTATCTCCGTTGGAGGTGTCTGAGGATAATTGACTTCCCACATCACCAGTGTTTCTTTGACCAATAATATCCTGTTCTGCCACATCCATACCCAGTGTGTTTTCTAAATACATCCATTCACAGTCGCTTGGCACGTGCCAGCCGTCTGGACATGCGCCTTGATCTCTTTCAGCGGTGGTGTTATCCATGGCGGCATCCCATTGGTACAGACGCCCATCGGTAGCACAAATGTTGGCATTATTTTGATAACAAAACGAACCGCTATTTGTTTCGATGTTCATATTGAATTTTGCCCAGCACTGCCCTCCTATTTCTACCAATGCGCGGGTATTGGAAGGCGCCCCAAATCCTTCTCCTAAAGTTGTGTTGCTCGCCTCCGTCCAGTCGTATTCTATCCCTTCTGTGGTGCTTGCATCGTCATTGATACTAGCTCCTGCTACGGCAGAGCAAGGGGTCACCGAAATTAATTTTGAACTACAAGTGGTATTGTTTTCAAAACCATTGGTGAAACTTGAACCAGATACAGAGGCAACAAAGGTATTCCCCGTGCATGCATCGTACCAACCCGAGTTATTCCACCATTGCAAGCAGTTTTCTGTGCGGTTATAAATGGTCAATCCTTGGGCCGGATTAGCAATAGCGTCTCTTTCACTGCTCGTCATACGTGGAAATAAAACCCCTTGATCAGAG
>JAVLBJ010000102.1:0-4350 GCA_031581455.1 Psychroflexus sp.
CGAATTTTTAAGCACGCATCCATCTAATGAAACAAGAATTCAAAACCTAAAAAACTGGAGTGATGAAGCGGTTAAAGAAGCTAAAAAATATGGAGTAACCTCATTTAAATAAAAATATGGGTCATAGATTACCAAAGGGTCATAAAAAGCTCATCCGCGGATGGGCTTTTTATGATTGGGCCAATTCTGTTTACAGCTTAGTTATCTCATCAGCTGTATTTCCGATATTTTATGGCGCTTTAACCGTCATTAAGGATGATAGTGGTCAGGTTATTCAAGATCACATTTTCTTTTTAGGTATAAAATTTAATAATGACGCCTTAATTTCTTACGTCACAGCTCTTGCATTTATCATTATTTCATTTATGAGTCCATTTTTAAGCGGTGTTGCAGATTATTTAGGCAATAAAAAGCGCTTTATGAAATTTTTCAACTATTTAGGCGCGCTAGGTTGCATAGGGCTGTATTGGTTTGATCTTGATTATTTATGGTTTGGGTTACTTTGTTATTTGTTTGGCTTAATAGGTTTTTGGGGAAGTATTGTCTTCTATAATTCATATTTACCAGATATTGCTTATAAAAGTCAACAGGACAAAGCCAGTTCATTGGGTTTTTCCTTAGGTTATCTGGGAAGTATATTGCTGCTTGTTGTCTGTTTAGTTATGATTTTAAATTATGACACCATTGGTTTTTCATCAGAAGCTGAACCTACCAGATTATCATTTGTATTAACAGGTTTATGGTGGATTGGCTTTAGTCAATATACCTATAACATCTTACCACTATCTAATAAGAAACATATCGAAGGGCATAATTATCTGTTTAACGGGTTTAAAGAATTAAAAAAAGTATTTTTAAAGGTGAGGGCAAATCCTTATTTAGAAAAATATCTTTTAGCTTTCTTTATTTACAGCATGGCTGTGCAAACCATAATGCTTATAGCTACTTATTTTGGTGTAGAAGAAATCAATTGGGGTGATACCGACTCAACCACGGGTTTGATCACAAGTATATTATTGATACAGTTTGTAGCTATTGCAGGTGCTTATTTAGCTGCTCGTATAGCTATAAAACATGGTAATATTACCGTTTTAATAGGTATTAATGTGATTTGGGTATTGATTTGTATCTATGCTTATTTCATTAAAACTCCTATCCAATTTTATATAGCTGCTTTTTTAGTAGGATTAGTCATGGGCGCTATACAGTCTATTTCCAGGTCAACCTACTCAAAATACATTCCAGATCAGGAGAAAGACACTACATCTTTTTTTAGTTTCTTTGATGTAACTGAGAAAGTTGGCATTGTCATAGGAATGAGTTTTTATGGCCTTAGCGCACAATTGACTGGTAGCGTTAGACAGTCTATTTTGTTTCTCTTAATCTTTTTTGTTGTAGGCTTGCTCTTGTTGATTCAATTACGAAACAAACATAAACTTAATGAGACTATGTGATTTTACAAAGGAATCTGATTTTATAAAAAGAAATTTTTAATCATCAAAAAAGGCATTTACTGTTTTTTTGATACCTAAAAATATCATTAACATGGCACCTAATGCTATAATAATCCCTAAAATTAAAACCGGAATATAAAGTGGGTGTTCCTGATTTTTAAATGCACTAAAAATAATGCTGGGGCCTAGAAAAATAAGCACGAGAGAAATAGCTAAAAAGCGAATGCCTTTAGCTAATTTTTCTTTATTTGTCCTTTTCGTCATAAATCAAAGCTTTTCTTACACTTCCTAATTCATGAAGCAGTTTTGACGCTTTTTTAAAACTGATATTTTTCTCTTCAGCTATAATTTTAGCACCTCTCACTTTTAATTTTTCATTAGACAATTGCATGTCTATCATTTTGTTGCCTTTAACATGACCTAAACGAATCATACATGCTGTAGAAATCATGTTAAGGATCATTTTTTGAGCTGTGCCTGCTTTTAACCTGGAACTGCCTGTTAAAAACTCTGGGCCTAAATCAACTGCAATTGGTATTTCAGTTGATTTGGCCAATGGAGAATCGCCATCTGCTGTAATACAACCTGTAAGTAGCCCATTTTCTTTGGCGTTTTTTATACCTCCAATAACATAAGGCGTCTTTCCTGAAGCGGCTAAGCCTATCACGACATCATTTTCAATAATATTGAACGTCTTGAGATCCTTCCAGCACTGTTGAGGATTATCTTCAGCTTTCTCAACGGCATTTCTAATGGCTTGATCACCACCTGCGATAATTCCAATCACTTTTCCTGGCTCAACCCCAAATGTGGGTGGGCATTCACTGGCATCTAATATGCCTAACCTACCACTAGTTCCGGCACCAATATAAAAAAGTCTACCACCCATTTTCAACCTGTCAACGGACATGTCAACTAACAATTGTATATCACCCAGCACAGAATTAACTGCTAGTGCTACCTTTTGGTCTTCATTATTCATCGAAGATAAGATTTTAGACGTAGGCATATCTTCTAAGGCATGATAGGTTGACTCAGCTTCAGTTTTTGGAGTATATGCGTTTTCCATATTATCTTACTTCGTAATTAACAGTATCAACTTCTGACAAGCTAAAATAACCAAACGGATAATTATCTGGTGATGATGTGTTTATAATATTACCTCTTACAGTTGCAGGTCTAGTTTGGAAAGGACCTCCGCTATCACCTATTTGATTTAATAGCAAAAATAAGTAATTATAATACTGTTCAGAAATTCCCTGCATTTGTATATTAACGACATCACCACTCATTAAATCTTCTTCCTGATAAGTTGAAAAAATAGGATTCCCATCATTAAACTCATCATCAAAAATTTCAAGGGTTGGAATTTGAACAAAAGGTACGTTGTAAATAAAGAGATAGTAATTTTCAACGCCAGCCGGATCCGTATAATTGGTCTTTATTTCTATATCTTCACCACTAAATCCTGTGTTGTCTTGCTGCGTAATAGAATCTATAGGAACAACAGATTTCAAGACTTCTTTAGCTTGAAATTCTTCACCTTCTGCGTTTATGTTTAATTGATACTCCTGATTGATGACCGGCTCAAAAGAAGAAGTTATATACGTGCCAGGTTCTTCTTCATCATGTGTAAAATTAAAGGTATGACCATCAGTAGAGGTTATAACAACATTTGCACTTGTAAGCGGAATAGGCTGTTCCTCATAGAAACCGCGGGTCTTACTGATTTTTATTTCTTGATTATTACCTGAACTTCCTTTTTCCCATTTTATTGAGGCATCAATCACAATTCGTTTTTCAGCTTCTTCAAGGTCTACAAAAACCACTTCTTGACAAGAGTTTATCAAAAGTAATAGGGAGATATAAAAGACTGTTTTTTTTATCATCGTTAAAATTTAATTTGATAACTAACGGCAGGTACAATACCAAATATAGACAATCTTACCGCTTCATTAACACCGGTATTTCTATTTTGTTGGAAACTTAAAGCCGCTGCATTCATTCTGTTGTACACATTATAAATACTAAAATTCCAGGATGCATCCCATAAACCTTTTTGTTTTTTAGGCGTGTAATTAGCAGATATATCAAGTCGATGAACCGTAGGCAGTCTATTGGTATTTCTTCCTTCAAACACAGGAATATTCAAGCCTTGATATTCAAACTGCCCTACAGGGAAATTAACAGGTAAACCGGTTTGAGCGATAAAGCTAGCATTAAAAGACCACTGTTTATTCCAGTCATAATTGGCAATAATTGATAAATCATGTGTTTTATCATAATTTGCTAAATACCAATCGCCGCCAGCTATCCCGGGTTCTTCAGGTGTTCTACCGGGTGTTTTTTGCTCAGCTCTTGATAAAGTGTAGGCCAGCCAACCGTTAAAATCACCTTCATTCTTTTTTAAGAGAAATTCTAATCCGTAAGCACGCGCTTGTCCGTTTAAAATTATCCTTTCTACATCATCATTAGCTATAAGGTCTGCCCCATCTACATAATCTATTCTATTATCTATATTTTTATAAAATCCTTCGATTTCAAGAGAATACTTGTTATCTGAGAAGTTTTTAAAAAAACCCGTCGCAAATTGATCTAATACTTCCGGTTTAATAAATTCGCCACTCGGCGTCCAGATATCAAGAGGAGTAGGTGATGAGGTATTTGAAATTAAATGTAAGTTTTGAACCATCCTATTATAACTTGCTTTTACAGATGTATTCTCTGAAAAACTAAAAGATGCGGAGAATCTTGGTTCTAAATTATAAAACTCATTAGTAATATTAGTATTTGATTCATCAAAAGTTCTTAAAGGTTCCGCCTCTTCGTAAATATTAAGATTACTGTTGTAAATTATAGGATTACCATTTTCATAAACCGGTATTTCTTTTTGACC
>JAVLBJ010000103.1:0-4192 GCA_031581455.1 Psychroflexus sp.
CAATAGAATTTCAAGGGAAGAAATACAGCCTAGCCTTTTTTGTTTCTTTTTTTGGAGATGAAAAAAAGAAAAGCCTGCTCGGCGAGTTAGGCGTAGTCGAAGGATTTTGGAAACTTGCCCTCGAGTTATTAAATTTTGTTTAAAAAGATTATAACTCGGGATGAAAAAAAAGTCCATCTAATATTTACTTAAAAGATTAGCAGATTTTGTTCAACCAAACAAGGTGTTATTTCTAGAATTACTGTTTTTAAATGAGGTATTTATTTTTTATTTTACAAAAAATAAATATATTGAGAGCTTTCACCTCATCATTGCCGGATGACCTTCTTAAGGTTCTTGACAAAACAGCAAATGAACTAAAGATCCCTAAGAATAATATCATCGAAAAAGCGCTAAAGTTATTTATAGAAGAAGTTGATAAAGCTAAATATGCAGAATCATTTAGAAGAGCGTCGAAAGACAAAGATATAATGGCGATGGCAGAGGAAGGTATGGCTGATTATTACAGGATTTTAGTCGATTTTGATCAGCACTGCTCAAACGAAAAACGGTAATGTTTTTAAGCTATATACTTTAAATTACTTAAATATTATTTATATTTACAAAAAATAAATATCATGACAACTTTCACCTCGTCATTGCCAGACAATTTATTAGTTAAGCTTAAGGAAAAAGCAGATGAACTAAAAATGCCCAAAAACAAGATCATTGAAAATGCCCTTGAGCTTTATATAGAACATTTGGATAGAGCCGCTTACTTGAAATCCTACAAAAGAATGGCTAAAGATGAAGATATGGTCCAAATGGCTGAAGAAGGACTTTCAGATTATCTCAAACAATTAAATGATCTGGAAAAAGAATGAAAAAAGGAGAGATATGGGACGCATTCTTTGATCCAACCTTAGGAAGTGAGCAAGCCGGAAGAAGGCCAGCGGTGATCATATCAGGTAATTTGGTCAATGATAATGTGAGAACGGTTATTGTTTGTCCACTAACCTCAAAATTGAAAGAGTATAAAGGAAACCTTATTCTAGACCCGAACGATAGAAATGGGTTAGATAAAAGATCGGAGGTTATGACGATACATATCCGCTCTTTATCCAAAGAACGCCTTAAACGTAAGGTCGGAGAAATAAACGATTCAGAAATGGCTGTAATAATTGACAGTTTAGATAAAATAATAAGATATTAGATATGCAAACCACACAAAGCTACATACAAGGGAAATGGACTCAGGGAAAAGGAACGGACCAACCGATACACGATTCCGTGACCAATGAACACTTCACAAACATCAGTGTTAACGGATTACCCGTGGCAGATACTTTAGCCTATGGAAGGGAAAAAGGCGATGCCCTGAGAAAAATGACCTTTCAGGAACGCGGTATGATGCTAAAAAAACTCGCCTACTATCTTAACAAGCGCAAAAAAGCATTTTATGAGCTCAGTTATCGTACGGGCGCCACAAAAAGGGATTCCTGGTTTGATATCGATGGTGGATTTGGCAACCTATTTGCCAATGCCTCCCTAAGAAAAGTATTCCCTAATCAACCCTTTGATGTAGAAGGCGATCCGGTAGATCTCTCGCGCGGTGGGAAGTTCATGGCCCATCATATCCTGGTACCTAAAGAGGGTGTAGCCGTTCATATCAACGCTTTTAACTTTCCCGTCTGGGGCATGTTGGAGAAATGCGCAGTCAACTGGATGTCCGGTGTTCCGGCCGTGGTCTTACCGGCACCGCAATCCGCTTATTTGACAGAGGCGGTTGTCAAGTCGATCATTGCATCGAACATTTTACCGGAAGGCGCTTTACAATTGATCAGCGGAACAGTTCCTACCATATTAGATGCGGTGGAAAGTCAGGATACGGTTACTTTTACCGGATCGGCATCAACGGGTAGAAAGCTTAAGAAACATCCAAAGATCATAGACGAAGCCGTGTCTTTTACCATGGAAGCCGATTCTCTAAATGCTTGCATTTTAGGTGAAGATGCAAAACCCGGTACACCAGAATTTGATCTATTTATTAAAGAAGTGAGAAATGAATTGACCGTTAAATGTGGTCAAAAATGTACCGCGATAAGACGGATGATCGTGCCGCAGGAACTGGTAGAAGATGTTCAGATTGCCTTAGGCAGGTCTTTAGATAAGGTCAGCATAGGTGATCCGCGCAAAAAAGAAGTTCGCATGGGAACATTGATTGATCGAGAGCAATTAGAGGAAGTCAAACGCAATGTGACCAGGCTCAATGAAAAGGCAGAACTGGTCTATGGCGATTTCGATCCTGCCGATACCGTCGGTGCTGATTTTAACAAAGGTGCGTTTATCAAACCATTAGTGCTTCGCGATGATCACCCAATGGAAAACGAGGCTTCTCATACCATAGAGGCCTTTGGTCCGGTAGGAACGCTCATGCCTTATGAAAACTTAGATGAAGCCATCGCCTTATCTAAAAAAGGCAAAGGCTCTCTCGTGAGCTCGATATTCACGAACAATGATCAGATCGCCTCAGAATACACGGTCAAAGCCGCAAGTCATCACGGAAGGATCATGTCGATCAATAGAGAATCCGCTAAGCAAAGCACCGGTCATGGTTCTCCATTACCTTATTTAGTACACGGCGGTCCCGGGCGTGCTGGAGGAAGTGAGGAAATGGGCGGAAAAAGAGGCATCCGGCATTTTATGCAACGCTGCGCCATTCAGGGAAGCCCGACGACCCTGACAGAAATTACGGGCATTTACCAACCTAAAGCCGCTTATAAGGAATCAGCAAAACATCCTTTTGCTTATCATTGGGAAGATATCCAAGCTGGTATGTCATTAAAAACACATAATCGGACATTAACTGACACGGATATTATCAACTTTGGTAATCTTACCTGGGATCATTTTTACGCGCATACTGATATCACTTCTTTGGAAGGAAGCATTTTTGAGCAAAGAACAGCCCATGGTTATTTCATCATATCAGCGGCCGCCGGATTGTTTGTTTATCCTAATAAAGGTCCGGTTGCAGCCAATTATGGTCTGGAAGAGATCAGATTCTTGCGACCGCTCTATCATAACGATACCATTCATGTAAGATTGACCTGTAAGGAAAAAATAGACCGCGAACAGAAAGGGAAAGAACTGCCGAGCGGCATCGTAAAATGGTATGTAGAGGTTTTTGATACAGAAGCCGTGGAAGAGGAAGATAAGTTGGTCGCTATCGCCACGATTTTGACCATGGTGCAAAAGAAACAAAACGTATTCCATGATATTGACCGGGAATTCCTGGAATTGAAGTTGCGGGAGCTAACACCGGAACATCAACCTGAATGGGGAAAAATGACGCCACAACACATGCTAGAACATTTGGAGTTCAGTTTTAAGATAGCTGTGAGAGAAATCCAGGATTTTGATATCGCTACACCAGAAGAACACCTGGAAAAAGTACAGGAAACCTTATATAATTACGAAAAAATGCCACGGGAGTACAAGCATCCATTATTAGATGAGGACAAACTTGAGCCATTAAAGCATGCAAATTTAGAAGATGCGAAGCAAGCATTACTTGCTGCCTATGATCGATTTATGGTATTTTTCAGGGAAAACCCTGATGCCATAACCAAGAATGCGGTTTTTGGTGAACTTAATCACTTTGAATGGAAGCTACTGAACAGAAAACATATCAACCATCATTTTGAGCAGTTCGGGTTGATCTGATCAATTTTAACCAATGATAAAAATTAGACAAAAAATCTTTATATTTGATGATATACATTTGAATTATGAAAGCTATTGAACTCATATCAAGAACTGATAAAGAAGGTCAGCTTAGATTGGACTACCAACTAGATAAATCAGACAGTAATGTAAGGGTTTTAATTTTATTAGAAGATGAACTAACAATAGAAGAGCAATCTTGGCTAAAAGGAGTTTCAGCCAACCCTGCATTTGATTTTTTGAATAATGAGGAAGAAAGTATTTATTCTATAAATGATGGAAAGCCATTAGATGATAAAAAATAAAATCGTATTAGTACCATTTCCTTTCGATGACTTTTCAAAATCTAAAGTAAGACCAGCTTTATGTCTTACAAATGAAATCGGTGAATTTGAACTCATCGCTACCGCACGATTGCATCGTGTGGTAAAAGGTCTATAACTAAAAAACGGTCAACGCTATTTAGGAAACGTCAAAAATTTAAAAC